>NZ_JBNPMC010000017.1:0-68927 GCF_050313795.1 Bariatricus sp. SGI.154 | reverse complement strand
TGCTAACGCCTTGTAACACTTACTTGACGCTCTCGGAGCCATCCATCTTCTTCTGCTTCACCTGACATTTTCGGAATCTCAGAGTTTTTTCCACCGGGAGGATTCCTGGCGAGGATGTGTGTGGAACGGTGTTGGATGGGTAACAGATTGGGAGTGGAACGAATTTATATTCATGAAGTAAACAGGAGTTTTCTTCCTCCCCCACACCTCCAATATGTTTCCCCACCGGCACCGTCCCACACACATTCCCGCCGGAATCCCACACAGGAGAAAGCCTTGAGTCCACGGAGATGTCAGGTGCAAGGGCAGGGAAGTTGTGGGCTGTGACCGTATCATGAGCCTTAGACCTCGTTGCAGAAAAAGATACCGTCAGTTCGTGCGAAACCAGGACTACAAGTCCTGGTTTCGAGGGCATCTGAGTCGTAAGGCCATCAAGGGCTTACGGCGAATATGCCCGGTTAGAACGGACGGTATCTTTTTCTGTTACGAGGTCTTGGCGAAACGATCCGGCTACAGCCCACAACTTCCCTGCCCTTGCACCGTACACCTCCAACACTCCACTTTCTCCCCTAAATTCCCCCTTAATTCCCCGTCGTACTCCCGAATCCCCCATTCCGTACTGCCGTTACATCATCATCCACCGTGATTCCATACTCCACAAAAATCCCCTGCATGAATCCCATGCCTGCTTCAATCTCAACTACTTTTCCTTCATTCGTATCATTCGTGATCTTCGCAAATATATGCCCTTCATTATCGGAATAGAAATAATCACTGTCAATAATTCCCACCGTATTATTCAACTGCAGACGGTATTTGAAGCCTAAACCGCTTCTTGGATAACATTTTAACACCCAGTCTTCTTCCATCTCGACACGGATTCCGGTTGGAATCTTGATTGTCTCGCCCGGCTTTAGTTCAATGGAGACTGGTGCATAGAAGTCATACCCTGCCGAACCGGCAGTTGCTCTCTTCGGGAGTTTTACTGCATCATAAATCTCCTGTATCTTCTCATCTCCGGTCATGCCGAATGTATCTGTATATCCCTCCTTGAACTGGTCAAAACTTACCTTGTGAAACTTTGCAATCCTTCTAGCCATGTAATACGATCTCTCCTATCTTTAATGTATTCTTCACATCTATCACTAACTGGTTCGAACTTCCTTTCCAGTGAAGTGTATTGTCCTTCTTATCTTCCTGAAATTCGCCATCCACCAATACATCCAGATACTTCATGATCTCCAGATGCTTTACCTGGTCCCAGACACTTCCAGTATAAAGCCAGATCGTCTTATCCGGATACTTTTCTTTAATATCCTTCGCAAGTGCCGTCACGCCTTCTATATTCGCCTCATGAAGAGGGTCTCCTCCTGAAAATGTAATGCCGCTGACGTAATCTTTCTCCAGTTCATCGTAGATCTCCTTCCTGGCTTCCCCGTCGAACTCCAGACCTCCCTGAGGATCCCAAGTCACAGGGTTATGGCATCCTTTGCAGCCATGAGAGCAGCCTGCAACCCACAGCACAACTCTAAGCCCGTCTCCATTGAGCATATCATCTTTCGTAATATTATGATAACGCATTCTTACATACTTTTCCTTTCTGCAATCTCTGCCATCTTCGCCTCATTCAGACGTGTATCACCCTTTACTCTGGAATAAGACAGATAGCCATTCATCCGGTCAATCTTCGTCAGATTCTTACTTCCGCATACTGGGCATACATCCATGGATAATTCCTCATGCCCACAGTCATCACAATATGCCAGAGACAGATTCACACCCTCATAGAAACCTTTCTTCATAGCCCTCCTTACCAGAGAACGAATGGCTTCTTTATTATAATTCACCGGATATTTCACATACTGGATCTTTCCACCATTACTTAAGTTCCAGAATCGTTCTTCCAGATCCTGCTTCTGAATCGGCGTAATATCCTCAGCAACATGGCAGTGGAAACTATTACTTACATAGGCTCTGTCGGATACATTCTCTATAATTCCGTATTTTTTCCTGAACTGCTGAATCTGTACACCGCACAGATTCTCTGCCGGCGTGCCATATATTGCATAAAGGCGTCCATCCTCTTTCTTGAATTCGTTGACCTTATCGTTAATGTGCTGCAGCGTATCCAGTGCAAACTGTCCATCCTCTACCAGAGATTTCTTATTGTGCAGCTGCTGAAGTTCGTTCAATGCAGTAATACCAAAGGAAGCAGTCGCAGACTTAAGCAACGGCTTAATCTTATCGTACAGACCGAGATGTCCGCCATAGAATCCACCCTCACAATATGCCAGTGGATTCGTAGATGCTTTCAATTCACCTAAATAGTCGTAAGTTCTAAGGTGCAGCTGACGAATCAGTTCCAGATAATAATCTAATACCTCATAGAAATCTCTGCTTTCCTGTTTTGCCTTTGCATAGATCATCGGAAGATGAAGGCTGATCGCACCGATGTTAAAACGTCCTACGAACACCGGCTGATCATTCTCATCTGCCGGATCGATACCGCCTCTTTCATACCACGGCGATAAGAATGCACGGCATCCCATCGGGCTGATGATCTTGCCATATTTCTTATACATGCTGGCAACATATCCTTCACCTGTCAGACTCAGCCAGTCTGGATACATAGTTTTGGAAGAGCAATTGATTCCTGCTTCAAACACATCCTCAAGCACTCCTCCCGGACCATGTAAATTCTCATCATAGAGGAATACAATCTTCGGAAATAATACCGGCTTCTTGTGCCCTGCTTTCCCCTGTCCATTCTTACGCACTTCTAACATCTTCATGGTTGCCAGTTTTCCATAATCGCTGGTCACCGTTCCTGCTGTCACCGTGATGAATGGATAGTCCCCACGGCTGGAAGATACCGAATTAAACTTATATTCCCATCCCTGGAAACCTTGCTCCATCTCTTTTTCCAGATCTGCCCATGCTACTTTCTGTACCACCTCTTCCGGAAGTCCAAGGCTTCGGTACTTAGCAAGCAGTTTCTCGTGAGATTTCTTCGCATAAGGCTCCAGAATCTCATCTACACTAGGCACCGTGAAACCGCCATACTGCTGGCTTGCCGCACTCAATACGATATCGCCGATTACATCAAACGCAGTATCCAGAGTCTTCGGCTCGTTATACCACAGATTCCCCATCTCGAAACCGCCGCTTAATACAGTCTTCACATCGAACAGACAGCAGTTCATGGTATCCCTTCTTGCAGACATATCATGGATATAGATATAACCATCCCGTATTGCCTGTACCTCCTCCACCGTCAGGAAGAATTTCTTATATAATTCCTTATTCAATTCATTGAAAATCAGGCTTCGCTTTGTTGATACCAGCGCACTGTCCGTGTTGCTGTTCTCCTTATCTCCAATATACATAATAGACTGACTCTTCTTATACACTTCATCCAACATCTGGACAAAATCCTGCTTGTAATTACGGTAATCTCTGTAACTCTTCGCAACTGCAGGATTTACTCGTTCCAAAGCCCCCTCTACTACATTGTGCATCTCAGCAATACGGATCTCTTTTACGTTCATGGCATCTACTTTTTCTTCTACAAATTTGCAGATGAAACCTAACTCTTCCTCTGTGAATTTGATCAGAACACGGTAGGCTGACTTGTTCACGGCGACAACTACTTTCTGTACATTGAACTCCTCTTTCGTTCCGTCTTTTTTAACAACTTTTACATTATTCTTCAACATAATTTCATCTCCTTCTTCTATTCCATCTATCCTTCATATGCCTTTAGCAACATCATCATTCAGGTTTAAACATCTACATTTAGTATTATTGTTCTCATTTTATCACTATATCATGTATCCGTTTATCTATTTATATTACCATTCCCTTATACTTACGTCAATGGGAATTTAATGGAGAAAGTGGATTCTTGGAAGTGTACGGTAAAGCAGAAGAAGATGGGTGGCTCTGAGACCGGGCGTTTCGTTAACAAGGTGTAAGCGTAAGAATCCCCGTAGATTGGCAACCGAGTACACGAACTCCGAAATCTTGATGATTTCGCAGTTCGGGCACTCTTTCGTCTTTGACGTGAAGTCAAAGCCTCATGCCAATCTACAGGGATTCTCACGCTAACGCCTTGTAACACTCACTTAACGCCCTCAGAGCCACCCATCTTCTTCTGCTTCACCTGACATTTCCGAAATCTCAAGTCTTTCTCCATTGGGAGGATTCCTGGCGAAGGATGCGCGTGGAACTGTGTTGATAGGGATCAACCGCCATTTCCTGCCAATACCGTTCCCCCCTTGCACCCCGCCAGGAATCCTCGCAGTTCATGAAGAGTTACACATAAGAATGACAGGCAGAGAGGGGCAGTATGGGCATTCAGATCCGTAGAAGAGCCGTACAAGCCGTTAGTGAAAAAGAGGTCTGAATCAGGATGAATTCTGTGCTACACGCACAGAATTCAAGAATGTCTGAGCCGGAGAAATCTTCAGATTTGTCCGACGATTACATTCGATTCCTGATTCCAGACCTCTTTTGAACTTACGGATTGTAGACGATTGGAGTCGGATCTGAATGCCCATACTGCTCCTCTCTGCCGTACGCTTTATAAACAACTCTTCATAAACTAAATTCCCATCTAATTCCCACATTCAATACTAATCTCATTGAATAACTTCAATATCTCATCCACCGATATCTGTTCTTTCTCGCTATCCTTCCTATCCAGAATCACTTCTCCTTGGTGCATCATGACCAGTCGGTTGCCATACTCAACCGCATACCGAAGATTGTGTGTTACCATGATCGTAGTGAGGTTCTTCTCCTTCACAATCTGATCAGTCAATTCCATAATCAGTTCCGCGGTTTTCGGATCTAAGGCGGCGGTATGCTCATCCAGGATCAGGAACTCAATGGGTGTCATGGTTGACATAAGAAGTGCCATCGCCTGCCGCTGTCCGCCGGACAATACGCCGACTTTTACGTCCATCTTATCCTCCAATCCCAGATTCAACTGGTGAAGCTGTTCCCTGTAATACTCAATCCTCGCCTTATTAGTCCCACGTCCCAAACCATAAAGTTTTCCTTTATTATCTGCAAGAGACATATTCTCAAGTATGGTGAGCGATGGGCAGGTTCCCATAGCCGGATTCTGATAGACGCGGCCAATTCTCGCATTACGCTTATACTCTTTCTCCCTGGTAATGTCTTTTCCGTTAATCAGGATCTTGCCCGCTTCCAGAGGAATACTTCCACAGATAATGTTCAGCATGGATGTCTTACCGGAACCATTGCTTCCAACTACAGAAAGGAACTCTCCTTTTTCAATCGTCAGGTTAAAATTGTCGAACAGGCACATCTCATTTACCGTACCCGGATTATAATATTTCTGAATTCCTTTTAGTTCAAGCATTCTTCTTCACCTTCGTCTTTCTTTCCATACTGATGACCAGAATAATAAGGAATAATACTGCCGTAATCAACTTCATAGCTTGCGGTTCAAAGTTGCGAAGAGCCACTGCCACGCACGCTTTGTAGATAATCGATCCGATTAGAACCGCAGAAGTTGCTTTTAGTATGGTTACCTTTTTAAAAATACTGGTTCCGATAATCACACTTGCCAATCCGATTACGATCGCGCCCGTACCCATTGAAATCTCGAATACCCTTTCCTCCTGGGCAAACACACATCCTGCAAGAGACACCAGACCGTTGGCAATTGCAAGTCCCAGAATCTTCACATTTCCCTGATCTTTTGCAAGTGACGTAACCAGCGTAGCATTGTCACCAACCGCCCTTAACAGATAACCTGATTTTGTCTTCAGATACAGATCCAGCAGTATCTTACAGATTACAGCCAGCACCAATATAATAAGCAACGTCGTATACGGCGCAATACTATCCGGAACTATATTCTCTACAGCGTCATTTTTAAAGATTGTCTTCTGTGAAAAGAGCGGTACATTCGCGGTTCCCGCAATGTACAGATTAATCGTCCACAATGCCGTCATCATAATAATGCCGGACAGCAGATCCCTTACTCTGCATTTTACATGGATCAGACCTGTACAGACTCCAGCCACCACACCCACCAGGAATGCTAATGGAAGCGTCAGGTATGGATTCACCCCTCTTGTAATGAGGGCAGCTGTAATCGCTGCCCCCAGAGGGAAACTTCCATCTACCGTCAGATCCGGAAAATCCAGTATCTTATATGTGATATAAACTCCCAGTGCCAGTATCCCATATATCAGGCCCTGTTCAATAATTGTTACGATAAAATCCATGAAAATGCCTCCCACAATCTATTCCATACTCTTTGATTCTATATCTTATGCTATGGAATCTTTATTCTTCTGTAATCTCATCAAAACTCTCTACTGCATCAGCCGCAAGTTCTTCCGGAACTGTGATTCCAAGGTTCTCAGCAACCTTGTTATTTACATAGAATCCAGGCTCTGTGATCAGTTCAAAATTCAGTTCAGATGCTTTCTTCTCACCTTTTAACACCTGTGCTGCCATCTTGCCGGTCTGTTTACCAAGTGCAATATAGTCAATACCTTCAGCTGCAAGACATCCAATCTTCACCTGCTCAATCTCACTTCCAAATACCGGAATCTTCTTCTCATTGGCTTTCTCCAGAATTGTCGGAAGAGATGCGACAACCGTATTATCTGTCAGATTGGTAATACAATCTACTTCACTTAACAGATCATCTGCTGCAAGCGGTACATCCGCAGTTGCTGTAATTCCTTTTTCCACCAGTTCAAATCCATATTCTCCAACCAGTTCCTTGTACTCTGCAATTGCTGATACAGAGTTTGCCTCACTTGTAGTATACATAATGCCTAACTTCTTAGCATCCGGAAGCATCTCGCGAATCATCTTAAGCTGCTCTTCAACTGGAAGTTTATCAGAAGTACCTGTCACTTCTCCAACTGGTGTTCCGTCTTCATCTGCAAGTTCTGCCGCAACCGGATCTGTAACCGCCGTATAGATTACAGGAATCTCCGTATCCATGGCCGCATTATATGCGCTCTGAGCGGTAGGTGTCGCAATCGCACAGATCAGATCTACCTTGTCAGATACGAAACTATCTGAGATCTGTCCGGCAGTACCCATATCTGCCGCCGCATTCTTATATTCCACTTTCAGGTTCTCATCTTCTACGATACCTTCCTCTGCAAGTCCCTCCAGGAATCCCTCCCGGCAATTGTCCAGGGAACCATGTTCTGCAAACTGTGAGATACCAATGGTATAACTTTCTTTCACAGAATCCCCGGAAGAAGATTCTGATGAACCTCCTGAACTTCCACATCCTGTTACCATTGCTGCCACCATTGCTACTGTTAATAATCCTGCTACTACTTTCTTTTTCATTGTTTCATTCTCCTTTTCTTTTTTTGTTTTGATTTCTTGTTGGTGTTAGGAGAGAAAAATTGCCGTAATACAACGAAACCGCCCCAAACCCTAAGGTTTGAGACGGTAATATAAACATATTATCGCGGTACCACTCAAATTGACGAATCGTCCACTTTTCTCATGTACTAACATACACTCCTGATTGATAACGGGTTCGGTTCCCGACAAACCATACTCTCTAATGATTTCCGGCTGCCCTCGAAAGTCCATTCACTTATCAACTTCATACAGCAATCTCACCATCTGCCGCTCTCTTTGATGTCGTCGGATAAACTACTTCTCTTTCTCAACGGTTTCATCTTATTCACAACATTACATTAATCCAATAAAGCGGATTTGTCAAGAGAAAATTTTTAAATATTTCACAAATATTATTCTTAACTTCTCTTTACTTTTTGACAATTGGAACTGGAGTATCATCCTTTGCATCAAGATTATTGATATATTTCTTTGTCTCACGAACCATTTCTCCGGACAGAAGAAGCACGGCTATCAGGTTCGGAATCGCCATTAACGCATTCAATGTATCTGCAATCAGCCATACCAGATCAAGCGCAACGATTGGTGCAATTGCCGCTATTACAACGTAGAGAAGACGATAAGGAATTAATCCTTTCTTCCCTGCAAAATACTCCACGCAACGCTCTCCGTAGTATGCCCATCCAAGAATCGTTGAATATGCAAATGAGATAATTCCAAGCGTCAAAATGATCGGTCCAAGATAAGGGATCTGACCAAACGCCAATGAAGTAAGCTGTCCACCATTCTCAACAGAATCGGCATTGATATTTGGGTTCTTCATAATAGTCGTTACCAGAACAAGCCCCGTCATCAGACATACAACTACTGTATCCCAGAATGTTCCTGTAGAAGACACCAATGCCTGACGTACCGGATTCCTTGTCTGAGCCGCTGCCGCTGCAATTGGAGCAGAGCCAAGACCAGACTCGTTAGAGAACAGACCACGGGCAACACCAAAGCGGATTGCCATTGTGATTCCTGCACCTACCAGACCACCCGCTGCTGCGCCCGGCTTGAACGCAAGTTTGCAGATAACACCGATTGCCGGAATTATGTAGTCATAATTCATACACAGGATAATAATACATCCCAGCACATAGAAAATCGCCATAAACGGCACTAATCTCTCACATACGCTTGCAATCGTCTTAATTCCTCCGAAGATAACAATGGCAGTTAAAATTGCAATGACAATGCCGACAATCAATGGCGGAACATTAAAATTCGTATTACAGATCTCTGCAATGGAATTAACCTGAGTCGCACATCCGATACCAAAGGATGCGAATGCTGCAAAGATTGCGAACAGCATGCCCAGCCATTTCATATTCAGACCTCTCTCAAGCGCATACATCGCACCACCCTGCATACGTCCGTCTTCCGTCTTAACTCTGTACTTTACAGCGATAAAAGACTCTGCATACTTAGTCGCAATTCCAAATACACCGGTAAGCCAGCACCAAAGCACTGCTCCCGGACCTCCAAGCGCAATTGCAGTACCTACACCTACGATATTACCAGTACCAATGGTTGCTGCCAATGCTGTCGTCAATGCTCCGAACTGTGATACTTCTCCTTCTGCATCCGGATCTTTTGCAACAGATAATTTGATACCTCTTGTGATGGTATACTTCTGAATGAATCCTGTACGGATTGTCAGAAATACATGAGCTCCCAACAACAGAATAATCATTGGCCATCCCCATACAACTCCATTAATAGCGGTTACAACTGAATTAATTGCATTAAGCATATTATTCCCCTTTCTCTCTTCCTTTGCTTTATGATAAACCAAAAGAGTATCGGCATCTGTCGTTACTCTTTGGTGCATCACCATAGATACATTCTACATTAATATATTGAAAATGGCAACAATTGTTACAAAATCATCATGCAATTTTATATATTGACAAAATTGCACGAATCATCCTTATCTTGCCTAGACAAATGAAGATGCTAATTACGAATTCATGTCCTCTTTTTTCATTTTTGTCAAAAGACAAAGAAACTCCAAGGTTGCTGCCATCCTTGGAGTCTCTCACTACACATATTAAATGTGTTCTTTATTCGTATTATGCGTAAAATATTATCATATTTTGAAAATATATGCAAGTAATTTTTCTCTTATCTCCTGTCGCTTTCCATTACATTCCCTCTATCATAATACCGGAGGCTCTACTCTTATCTTCACCAGACGATTCGCGCTGCGTTGCAACTCTTCACGATATGCAATATTCTGATAACGCTTGATCTGTATCCTGGTAATTCCCATCTGACCAGCCACCTGACCAGGATCTGCTCCATAAGAGAACAGGGTAAAACCACAGGTATTTCGGATGCTCTCCGCGCTATAAGCCGGGATTCCTGCCTTCTGCGTGTATTTCTTCATAAGTCTGCTGATATACATTGTATTCAATTTGTTCCCACGCCTATTATAGAATAGAAAGGTATTCTCCGTGCGACTCTCCATATAGGTATTCAAAACTGCAAATGCATCCTCCGGAATACAACACATCTCTGTTCTGTCCCTGATTTTAGCATACACTCCGTTCTCATACATAGCCAGATCCTCCGGCTTAAGTTCTGTAATCTCTGTGGAACTTAAGCCCACGCGGTACAGTAAGACAATCATGCAATATGCCATCAGGTCTTCTTCTGCCGCCTTAAGGAGACGGTCAATCTGTTCTATTGAAACTGATTTCGCATACTTCTCCTGCTTCGCCACTAGTTTCAGATATGGATAATAGTAATCCTGATACTCTGCGTCAACGCCGTATCTTTCCCGGTTCTCACAGATATATTCGGCGAAAGAATGTAATTCCCGGAATTTTTTCGCCATCGTTCCGGGCTTAATCTCATCTTCTCTAACCTTATTCTGCAATACTTCATAATATTCCTTCACTTTTTCTTTTTGAATTTGAAGAAAATCCATCTGAAAATGTTCCATAATTTCTGCAATATCCGTCTGATAAGATGCTGCCGTCGTAGGACTCTTAAAATGTACCGTAAAATCTTCCCATATTACTTGCTTTATTAGTTCTGATGCATATATGCTGTTCATCTGCCGCTCTCCCTGCTTGTCTGCTATCCGCGAAGCGGATTTTCCTATAATGTTATTTGTATTTATCATACTATAACATTAATAACTTTTTTTCAAGGGACGTCCATTCATTTATTCAAATTCTGCAAACATCCCTTTTGTATCATCTATACACTATTTACTTCTAAAATACTCCGCACTTCTTACTACATGCTTTGCCAGAACAGATGAGGTAACACTTCCCACTCCTCTCGGTACCGGGCTGATATAAGATGCTTTCCGTACGACTGCATCATAATCCACATCACCACACATGTTGCCGTCATCATCCACATTGATTCCTACATCCACAACAACAGCCCTCTCACCAACCATATCTTCACTTATCATCTTCGCTTTACCTGCCGCTGCTACCAGAATCTCCGCTTCTTTGCAGGTTGCCGCAAGATCTTTCGTGCGGGTATGACATACGGTAATCGTTGCATGCTTCTTCAACATCAGCATGGATAATGGCTTTCCTACCACCATACTTCTTCCTACTACAGTCACTTTCTTTCCAGTCAGATCGATATCATAATAATCAAGCATCTCCATTACCGCTTCCGGAGTACAAGGTGCATAGCCTGTCTCATCCCCGGAAAATACTTTCGCAATATTCACCGGACTCATGCAATCCACATCTTTCATAGGATGGATCATCGCTTTAATCGGCTCTTCATCCAGATGTTTCGGCAATGGACGGAATAAGAGAATTCCATGAATCTTCGGGTCATCATTCACTTTTCTGAACTCTGCCTCGAATTCCTCCTGACAGATATTCTCCGACAATTCGAATACGCTACATGCAATACCGGTCAGTTCCATACGCTTTATGGCACCACGCTCATATGCCAGATCATCCGGACGCTCTCCGACTCTTACAATTGCCAGATGAGGGAGGATTCCCTCACTCTTCAATTCTTCTACTCTCTGAATCAGTTCCTCTTTCATGGCTTTTGCCACATCAGTACCCATCATTACAACGCTTTTCTCTGTACTCATATCTGCACCAATACCTCTCTTTTTGTCAATTGGATCCCTGCCTGTCCATCCGGCATATATCCAGCCATCTTTGCATCATTTTCTATAGGTTGATTCTCTATAGGCTTGTTCTCTATCAATCTACCATCTATCGGATCTTTGCAAGCACTCCCGCATAGATCTCTTCTTTTAATTCTTTGCCCTCCTGAATCATGGCATCCGCTTTATGGTTCAGTTCCTCTGCCCGCTCACGATTCTTCATCAGATTCGTATTGATAAATACATTCAAAGAAGCTCCTTCCAGCGCTGCCTGAGCAAATAATATTCCAACTCCTACATCACTAATAGCAATCTTACTTCCCTTCTCACCCATAACCTTCAACAGTCTCATGACTTTCAGAATCGTTTCCATAATATCCATCGGAACAATGCTTGCCTCATATAACGCCTGGTCCAGAATCTTTTCCTTCTTAGCCTTCTGCTCTTCTGTCTCCTTAGGAAGTCCATATGCCTTAGATAACGGCTCAAAAGCCTCTGCATCCTTATCGGTTAAAACCACCAATTCATCTCTCAATTCCTCCAACTGGCTTCTGACTTCCTTCACTTCTTCTTCCACATCCGCATACCGCTTCTTCCCCACAGTCAAGTTCGCCACCATCATCCCTAATGCCGCAGCAAACGCTCCCACTGCCGCCGACGCACCACCGCCGCCCGGAACCGGCTGCGCAGATGAAAGTTCCTCCAAGAATTCCGTAGTCCTCTTCTCCAACATCATATTACCATACCTCCTGTTTCCATCCTGCTTAAGTTCCCTTTTTCACCTAAACACATCTCTAACATTTCTAATAATTCCCCAACTTATACTTCTTTTTTCAATATCACTATTATATTTCAAAGCCTCTACGCTTGCAACCCACTCCCTTAAAATATTCCGCCAATATTCTAACAAAGAATGTTATCGTAATCTTGTCCCCACCAAAAGTATCCATCATACACCATAAGATGTACAACTGACGATTTTTGCACAGCCAGCAAACAGAAGTACAGAAAAAAAGCATATCCCTAAGCAAACATTCCAGGGGCGCTCCTAACGTAGGTGAAATCCACTGCTAACTGCGACTTAGACATGAGGGCTCTCCCGAATGTCTTAGTCGCAGTTAGCAGTTAGTTCACCGCAGTGTTGCCCCGTTTGCGTGGGATATGCTTTTTTTCTGTACTGCGTACACTCGCTATTTCAAATCAATTTTACACATACAATGGATACTTCTCACAGATCTTATTCACTTCCGCCCGAATCTCATCTGCCTTAGTATCAAAATCTGTAATCGTCATCTTGATCAATCTTGCAATTGTCTTCATATCTTCTTCCTTCAGGCCTCTTGTGGTAACAGCCGGTGTTCCGATACGGATACCGCTGGTTACAAATGGGCTTGCAGGATCATTCGGAACTGCATTCTTATTTACTGTGATGTATACTTCATCCAGACGGTTCTGCAGTTCTTTACCAGTAATGTTCATATTCTGTAAGTCTACCAGCATCAGATGATTGTCTGTGCCGCCACTTACAAGGTTGAAGCCTTCTTCTACCATTGCTTCTGCAAGTGCTTTGGCATTCTTGATTACCTGTGCCTGATATTCTTTGAATTCTGGCTTTAATGCTTCGCCGAAGCAGATCGCCTTTGCAGCGATGATATGCATCAGAGGACCACCCTGGGTTCCTGGGAAGATTGCTTTATTGATTGCTTTTGCGTGTTCTTCCTTGCACATGATGATTCCGCCTCTTGGACCTCTTAAGGTCTTATGTGTTGTAGTTGTTACAACATCGGCATACGGAACCGGGCTCTGATGTAAGCCTGCTGCTACCAGACCCGCGATGTGAGCCATATCTACGAACAGATACGCACCAACTTCTTTTGCAATATCAGCAAAAATATCAAAACGAATCTCTCTTGGATATGCAGATGCACCTGTAACGATCATCTTAGGTTTGCACTCATGTGCAATTCTTCTAACCTCTTCATAATCCAGGAAGCCTTCATCATTCACGTTATATGGAACGAAGTTATAGAGAATACCAGACATATTCACCGGTGAACCATGTGTCAGGTGTCCGCCGTGTGCCAGATTGAGTCCCATTACCGTATCGCCTGGCTGTAAGAATGCCTGATATACTGCCATATTCGCACTTGCTCCGGAATGTGGCTGTACACAAACATGATCGCAGCCAAAGAGTTCTTTTGCACGCTCGATTGCAAGATTCTCCAGAATATCCACATGTTCACATCCGCCATAATAACGTTTTCCCGGATATCCTTCTGCATATTTGTTAGTAGGTACAGTTCCCATAGCCAGCATAACTGCCGGGCTTACAATATTCTCAGAAGCAATCAGTTCCAGATTCCTTCTCTGGCGGTTCAATTCCAGATACAGTGCGTCACCAATCTCTTCATCATAACTTTTGATGTAATCCATTACATCCTGAATCATATTCATAACCTTATCCTCCTAATTCTCAACACGTCTCATATATCTATCGTTTCTTCTTCGGCATTACGTGGATTGCTTCCCCAATTGCGTCTTCCAGTGCCTCTGTAACTCCTTCGTTATAGGTAGGATGAGCTCTCATGCTCTTAAGAAGCTGTCCGGCAGTCAGCCTATTAGCTACAGCCGTTCCAAATTCTCCGATCATATCTGTCGCTCTTGCACACATCATCTGCGCTCCCAATATTACGTCTGTCTCGGCACATACCACAACTTTCACAAAACCTCTCTCTTCCTGCGTAATCAGCGACTTGCCGTTGGCGCTCATAATGAACTTGCCAACCTTAACATCTCTTCCCAGGGCTTTTGCATCTTCTTCTGTCATCCCCACAGATGCAATCTCCGGATCTGTATATACACAGCCCGGTACGACACTCAAGTCGATCTCCGGAGTCTTTCCAGCCAGTTTCTCTACCACATAGATTCCCTGGGCGCTTGCCAGATGCGCAAGCTGCATACCTTTCACCAAGTCACCGATGGCATAGACATCCTCCATGCTGGTCTTAAAGTCTTCATCTACTCCAAGGCGTCCGCGCTCCATTACCGGCTCTACACCCTCACCAAATAAGCCATCCGTATTCGGGCATCTTCCCACTGCACATAAGACATACTGGGCAGAAGCCTTCACTTCCTTCTCCTTCTCGATGAACGTACAGGTATACTGTTCCCCATCCTGTTGCACTCCCTGTACTGCTGCAGACGTATGAATATCAATGCCCCTCTTTTTCAGAATCATCTTCAGATTCTGGGATATCTCTTTATCCATATTCGGCACCAGGCGAGGCATCGCCTCAACAATCGTCACCTTGCAGCCAAGCGCTGCGAATACGGTAGCAAATTCTACACTGATTACACCGCCGCCGATAATCACCAGACTATCCGGCACTTCTTTTAACTGAAAGAGTTCATCGCTGGTCAGAACACCCGGAAGGTCAAGTCCCGGAATTGGCAGCACCAAAGGCTTAGAGCCTGCTGCCAGAATAATCTTATCTGCACCATAAGTATGTTTTTCTTCTCCGGATACAACTGTTACTTCCTTATTCTGTTCCAGAGTTCCCTTTCCGGCAAGGAAAGTAACCCCATTGGCTTTTAACAGCTGTTCCACACCCTGACATAATTTCTCTGTCGTTGCTTCTTTGTATGCAATAATCTTCTCATAGTCATATCGAACATCCGATGCAGATACGCCAAAACGCTCTGCCTCCTGAATCTCTCGATATAAAGAAGATGCATGAACCATTGCCTTCGCCGGAATACATCCGCGGTTCAGACAGGTTCCGCCAACTCTTCTGTCTTCTACAATCGCAGTAGCAAAACCAAGTTTGGCTGCTTTAATTGCCGCCACATAGCCGCCCGGACCAGCGCCTATTATGATTATATCAAATTTCTGTTCCATTACAAGTCTCCTTTATAGATCTACCGTCTTAAGCCAAGAAGTGATTTCCTTCATCATTGCATTCTCACTCTTGTCCGCTGACCAGTAGAGTCCAAGTTCTGCACAGATTGATTGCTTTTTATACCGGATTCCCCTAAGATAATTCGGAATCTCCCGAATCACTTCCGGCTTCATCGCATCCGAAAACGCAACCATATCTTCAATCTTTCCGTTCTTTACCTGAAACTGCAAGGTTACCTGTCCCCAAGAAAAACGGTTCGATAACTCATACTGGAAATCAATCTTCCTGCCGAAGATCCAATCCCAGGAAGAAAATCGTTTTCTGCTCTCTTCGATCTCCTTCTGCTCCATATCCGCGATATCAGTAACCTCTGCTTTTAACTCATATACTTCTTCAAACGCTTCTAACAGTTTTTCTTTCAGGAGTTCAATCGTAAGTTCCGGAGCGAATTCAGTCAGATTCGTCACTCTTGACCTTACAGAATCTACGCCTTTGGACTGTAATTTCTCCTTAGATACGGTCAGGTATTTGGAAAGTTCCCCCAGATTCACGTTCACCATCAAAGTCCCGTGATGATAACAGTGACTGCCCTGCTCATAATAAGCATTACCTGAGAACTTCTTTCCGTCTACCAGAATATCATTGCGCCCTGACTTCTCGGCTTCAATTCCCAATTTCTGAACTGCCCTTAGAATCACCTGAGTCTGTTTGTCAACACTGTAGTTCTCTTTGCGTACCAGAAATGTAAAGTTCAGATTCCCCAGATCGTGATATACGGCTCCGCCGCCAGATAATCTCCGTACCAGATGTCCTCCGTCCTCTTCCAGCTTGCTGACCAGACATTCCTTCCAGGCATTCTGGTTGCGTCCGATCACAATCGTATGCTGGTTCTGCCACAGATAGAGAATACACTCCTCTTCGGCACAGTGGAGGAGCAGATACTCCTCCACAGCCAGATTCTGATAAGGGGATGTCTCATGGCTCTCTACGTAAGTTATTTTATTAATCATTTCTGACACCTCATTCTCAGAATATTATTTTATGAAAATTGATAACGCAGTACCGGATGTCTTGCCGCTCCTACTTCATCTAATCTTGTAACCGGAGTCGTCACCGGTGCCGCATGAAGGCTCTCTGCCTCCTTCTCTGCCATCTCATAGAGATTACGGAATACCTGAATTGCCTCATCCAATGTCTCTCTGGATTCTGTCTCTGTAGGCTCTACCATCAACGCTTCATCTACGATCAGAGGGAAGTACATTGTAGGCGGATGGATTCCATTATCCAGAAGTCCTTTCGCAATATCCATTGCAGATACGCCAGTCTTCTTCTTGAGATCTGAAAGACTCATAACAAACTCATGCATACATACTTCATCATATGCCATTGTATAGAGATCTTTTAACTTATTCATCATATAGTTTGCATTGAGAACTGCGTTCTGGCTTGCTTTTGGAATTCCCTCTCTTCCAAGTGTCTTTAAGTAGGTAAGCGCTCTTACCACTACCAGGAAGTTGCCATAGAAACTCTTCATCTCGCCAATGCTGTGTTCACTCTTTACGAAGGATAAAGTCTCTTCGCCTTCTACCAGCACGGATGGAAGGAACTCAGTCAGGCATTCCTTGCATCCTACCGGACCACTTCCCGGACCACCTCCACCATGTGGGGTTGAGAATGTCTTATGAAGATTCAGATGAATGACATCGAATCCCATATCTCCAGGACGTACGGTTCCCATAACCGCATTCAGGTTCGCTCCGTCATAGTAGCAAAGACCGCCGCAGCCATGTACGATATTGGTAATCTCCAGAATATTCTTATCGAATAATCCTACGGTATTCGGGTTCGTCAGCATCAATCCGGCAATATCATCACCTGCAACTGCACGTAATTTCTCCAGATCTACACATCCGTCTTCGCCGGATGGGATACTTACCACAGAATAGCCTGCCATAACCGCGCTTGCCGGATTCGTTCCATGTGCAGAATCCGGAACAATAATCTTAGTACGCTTCTTATCTCCTCTGCTCTCATGGTATGCCTTAATAAGCAGAAGCCCTGTAAACTCTCCGTGTGCACCTGCTGCCGGCTGGAAAGTCATGTGATCCATTCCGGTAATCTCACACAGATATTCTTCTGTCTCCTTCATGACTTCCATACATCCCTGAACCGTATGTGCAGGCTGCAATGGATGAACTTCAGTGAATCCCGGCAATGCTGCCATATCTTCATTGATCTTCGGATTATATTTCATCGTACAGGAACCAAGCGGATAGAAGCCATCGTTCACACCGTGAGACTTCTTCGCAAGTTCTGTATAATGTCTGCTTAATTCATTCTCAGACAGTTCTGGCATGTGTAATGCAAGTTCTCTTTTATCCTTCTCCTTAGGCAGTACGATCTCTACGTCACATGCCGGAAGCATACTGCATCCTCTGCCCGGTCTGCTCTTCTCAAATACTAACATGCACTACACCTCCTTTAAGATGCGAACGACTGCATCCATCTCTTCTTTACTATTCACTTCTGTACAGCACCAGAGAATTCTATGATCATCCAGTGGATAACCACCAAGGATTCCCTGCTCTTCCAAAGCCTTAAGAGCCGTCTCTGCAGGTGTCTCAGACTTCGTTACGAACTCATGGAAGAAGTCCGTCTTGTTCTCAACCGCAAACCCGATCTTCTCAAGTTCTGCCGCCAGATAGTGTGCTTTGGAGGTACTCTGAATCGCTGCATTTGCAAGTCCTTCGTTCCCCATAGCAGCCATATATACGCTGACTGCCAGCGCGCATAATGCCTGGTTAGAGCATACGTTACTGGAAGCCTTCTCTCTACGGATATGCTGCTCTCTCGCCTGAAGTGTCAAGACATAACCGGTCTTGCCATTGTGGTCTACCGTCTGTCCCACGATTCTTCCAGGAAGTTTTCTTGTCATGCCTTCTACACACGCCATGAATCCAAGATAAGGACCTCCGAATGCGATAGAAAGTCCCAGCGGCTGTCCGTCGCCTACTGCAACGTCTGCGCCATACTCTCTTGGTGTCTTCAATACGCCAAGGGAGATCGGGTTCACACCCATGATGTATTTTGCACCTGCCTCGTGAACAATATTGCCGATATTCTCAGCATCTTCCAGATTACCGTAGTAATTCGGGTGCTGGATATATACGCAGGCTGTCTCTTTATCTATATTCTCTTTTAAGAATTCAACGTCTGTTACGCCATCCTTCTCCGGAATCACAACTAATTCCATCCCATTGCCAAAGCAATAGGTCTTCACTGTCTCTAACACATATGGAAGTACGGTCGCAGAGATCATCGCTTTCTTCCTCTTGCGTTCCTTGCACATAGCGATTCCTTCTGCTGCCGCCGTTGCTCCGTCATATACGGATGCGTTAGATGTATCCATACCAGTCAGATCACAGATCATGGTCTGGTACTCGAAGATGGACTGCAGGATTCCCTGGCTAATCTCTGCCTGATATGGTGTATATGCAGTCAGAAGATTCTCTTTGGAAATCACGCTTTTCACAATAGACGGAATAAAGTGACGGTATGCACCTGCTCCGCGGAAGATCGTCTCAAAGACTCTGTTCTTTCCGGCAATTTTCTGCATACTCTTTCTTACTTCTAATTCTGACATTCCCTCTGGAATATTCAGTCCATCTTTTACTTTTACTTCATCAGGGATGTGGCCGAATAGTTCTTCCATAGACTGGAATCCAATCTCGGACAGCATCTGACTCTGTTCATTCTCTGTATTCGGGATATAGCTTCCCATAGAATGGTCACCGCCTCTCTCTTAACTTTGCTTTTGATGATTACTCCTGCTCGCTCTCTACAAATGCCTGATATTCTTCAGCAGTTAAGAGTTCCTCTTTATCAGTAATGTCTGTTACTTTTACGAACCATGCATCGTATGGTGCCTCATTGATGCTCTCCGGTGCATCTAACAGTTCTTCATTTACTTCACTTACCGTACCGGATACTGGTGAATATACGTCAGATACAGCCTTTACAGACTCAACATCTGCGAATGCCTCGCCTACTGTAACCTCGTCTCCTTCTTCCGGAAGATTTACGAATACCAGGTCTCCAAGTTCAGACTGTGCAAAGTCTGTCAATCCGATGATTGCAACGCCATCTTCTTCCTTTACCCACTCGTGTGATTTTGAATACAGTAATCCTTCTCTTAATTCCATAATAATAATCTCCTTTCGTTTTCCCTTTTCTTTTATATATATTTATTTGCTTCTCTTATAGAATGGTAATGCTACCACTTCTGCTTCTACCTGACGTCCTCTTACCTCTACGCTTACCTTTGTTCCCACCTCAGTGTAAGCCGCATCTACCAATGCCATTGCGATTGGATATCCAAGGTATGGACAATGTGTACCGGATGTCGTATGACCAATCTTCTGTCCGTCTACGAATACATCCTGATGCTCTCTGATGATTCCTCTTCCTGTTACCTTAAGTCCGATTCTCTTAATCTTCGGCTCACCTTTTTCTTCCAGGGCTGCCTTGCCGATAAAGTCTTCTTTTGCCATCTTTACAGCGAATCCAAGTCCGGTCTCAAGGGGTGTTACTTCATCATCCATCTCATGACCGTATAACGGCATTGCTGCTTCCATACGAAGGGTATCTCTTGCGCCAAGTCCGCAAGGAATCAGTCCTTCTTCTTTGCCGTTCTCTAACAGTACATCCCACATCTTCTCTGCCTGACTGCTGTCTAAGTACAACTCTACGCCGTCCTCTCCAGTATATCCGGTCTTAGAGATAATACACGGAATTCCTGCTACCTCAGTGTCAAATACTGCATGGTAATATTTCTTTGGAATATTCTCTTCTGCAGTCAGTTTCTTCAAGATCTCCATCGCCTTTGGTCCCTGCAGTGCAAGCTGTGCATACTGCTCAGACACATCTGTAAATGTCACTTCTCCAAACTGGTGATTCAGCATCCACTGATAATCCTTATCCTTGTTTGCTGCATTTACAACGATAAAATAGTGCTCATCTGCTTTCTTGTATACGATCAAGTCGTCTACCGTGCCGCCATTCTCGTTACACATCGGGCTGTATCTTGCCTGACCATCTACCATATTGTCAAAATTGTTCGTCAGGATCATCTGAAGATTCGCAAGTGCATCTTTTCCTTCACAGAGAATCTCTCCCATGTGAGATACGTCGAACAGACCTGCCTGGGTTCGAACTGCCATATGCTCCTTGATTACACCTGCTCCATACTGTACCGGAAGCAGATATCCTCCGAATGGCACGATCTTTCCACCAGCTTTCACATGTGCTTCATAAAGCGGGGTTTTTAATTCCATTTTCATTTCCTCCTTTTTTCTAGAGACTTTCCTCTCTGTTTTATCAGATTTGCTTGATATGGAAATCTTTCACCAAACATGCTTGGCAACAAAAAACAGGAAAATACAAATATCTAAAAGATATCTCTATCTCCCTGTTGCTTCTCCTCCAGAGTATCGTCCGGATCTGATTCCTTTTGCCTGAGAGTTTCAATTGTCCTCTTGCCCCTTCGGCGCTTTTGTGTGAGTTTTGCACAAAAGTCTCTCTCAAATCCATCACTCGATTGTCTATTTTTAATTCGTTTTCATTATACTTGGTATGTACTGGTATGTCAACCGTTGTTTTGTTTTTAACGATGTTTTTGTTAGCGACCTATTTTCCACCAAAATCCGGCGTCCCAACCATATCATACGGCGTCGCCTGATACACATAATAATTCAGCCAGTTCGTATACAGATTATTCGCGGGTCTTCGACAGTTACTGTTATATAAAACTTCATACAAAATCACTGGAAACCGCTTAAACAGCGGCTTTTTTTATGTCTTATCATGTCAAATTTTTAAAAAATATTTGTTGTACGGGTTGTACGGCGTTGTACTTTTTGGTATAATTAAGTATGAAACTTAATTATGACAAAAAATCAAAAGATCCAACTTACTTTATCCAAAAGGGTTATCGTAACGGAAAGAAAACTACAACTAAAAATATCGCCAGGATCGGGAAGCATTCTGAGTTACTCAAAATCACCGATGATCCACTGGCTTATGCCAGGGAACAGGTTGCTAGGTACAATGAAGAAGAAAAGAAAAATAACAGGGTCTCTATGGAGGTGACAATTGATTTCAATGAAAAGATTAAAATCAGTAATGACCTTGTATCTTCCACCACCAACCGTAACATTGGATATTTCTTCCTGCAGCAGCTTTACCACCAGCTGGATATCCGTTCCTTTTTCAAAAATGCAACCGTCGGATCAAAAATAACTTTTGATCCAAACCTTGTGAACCGGTTCCTTACATTTTCCAGGATCCTGGAACCGGATTCCAAACTTGGGACTTTTGAACACTTGAATCAATATTATGAAGAGCCAGAGTTTGACTATGTCCATATTTTAAGGACAATGGATATCATGCAGGAACATTATGATGACTACATCAGCCACCTTTATGAAAAAAGCTGTAGTATCGTTAAGCGTAACACATCCGTCTGTTACTACGACTGTACAAACTACTACTTTGAAATTGAATCCCAGGATGAAGATTATGTTGATGAGGTAACTGGAGAAACCATCAAGGGACTGCGCAAATACGGGCCGTCAAAACAGCACCAGCCTGCGCCGCTTGTGGAAATGGGACTGTTTATGGACGGGGATGGCATCCCTCTTTCCATGTGCATCACTTCCGGTTCAGACAATGAACAGACTACTGCCATCCCTCTGGAGAAGCAGCTTACAAAAATGTTTAAGGGAAAGAAATCCATTTATTGTGCAGATGCCGGACTGGGGTCCTTAAATATCCGAAACTTTAATTCCATGGGCGGACGTGCATTTATCGTTACCCAGTCCATAAAAAAGATGTCCGAAACTTTGCAGGAAGCAGTGTTTAATGATTGTGATTACCGTCTCCTTTCGTCAGATGAAAAGATATCCATAAAGGATATGAAAGAGTTTGATAAAAACAACCCTGATAACAAAAAACTGTATACGGACAAAGCTTACAAGATTATCTCCGTGGACAAAGCATTCGATCTTGGATTTTATGAAGAAAAAACTTTAAAGAATGGACGGAAACGTAAAGTAAAATCAAAAGCGGTCGTAAAGCAGAAAATCATTATCACATTTTCCAGAAAAATGATGGAATATCAGAGATTTATCCGGAACCGTCAGATTGAGCGTGCCAGAAAACTACTAAAGAATCTTGACCCTGAAACGTATAAAAAAGGACCCCATGATGTAACACGTTTTATCAAACGGAATTCCTCTGCTAAATCAGGAGAAGCGGTTACGGATTTATACGAAATAGACCAAAGCGTCATTGATGAAGAAGAAAAATATGATGGTTATTATGCAGTAGCTACAAACCTTGATGACCCGGCAAAAGAGATCATCCGGATCAGTTCACAGCGATATAAAATAGAGGACTGCTTCCGGGTAATGAAGACGAACTTTTCAACTCGTCCAGTTTTCCATCAAAAAAGAGAACGGATCATTGCACATTTTATGATCTGTTACACTGCATTGCTGATATATAGACTTCTTGAGAAAAAACTGGACCAGCAGGGAACCCATTTCACAGTAGAGAACATCGTGGAGACTTTAAAAAATATGGAAGTTGCAAATATTGAAGATATGTGCTACATGTCAACCTACACCTGTTCGCAGGTCTGCACTGCACTGAACGCTGCCTTTGATCTGGGATTAGATAGAAAATATTATCAACCAAAAGAATTAAATAAAAAGCTAAAAAAAATTTTTTGAACAGGTTTTCCATACAACATTTTCCAAAAACATAAAAGTGCGATAAACTGCGTATCTTCGCGGTTTTTCGCACTTTTCTATTCTTCCAACTGTCGAAAACGGGATTATACTTGGTATGTACTGGTATGTCAACCGTTGTTTTGTTTTTAACGATGTTTTTGTTAGCGACCTATTTTCCACCAAAATCCGGCGTCCCAACCATATCATACGGCGTCGCCTGATACACATAATAATTCAGCCAGTTCGTATACAGATTATTCGCATGTGCCCGCCAGGTAAGCAGCGGCTTATTCTCCGGATCATCATCTTTATAATAATTCTTCGGGATCTCAATCGGAAGTCCCTTGCTAAGATCACGCTTATACTCTCCATCCAGCGTTACACGGTCATACTCCGGATGTCCCATCACGAAGATCTGACGTCCATCCTCTGCCATGGCAAGGAACAACCCTGCCTCCTCTGATTCGGCAAGAACGGTCAAGCGCTCTTCTGCCCGGATCTTCTCCATCGGCACCTCCGTATGTCTGGAATGTGGTGCCAGGAATACATCGTCGAATCCACGAACCAAGGGAATCTTGCGGTTCAGTACCTTATGCCAGAATACTCCGAACATCTTCTGTTCCAGCGGTGCTTTATCAATGCCATAATGATAATAGATGCCTGCCTGCGCGCCCCAGCACAGATGCAAGGTTGAAGTCACATGGGTCTTGCTCCACTCCATGATCTCCGTCAATTCTTCCCAGTAATCCACCTCTTCAAACGGAATCTGCTCTACCGGAGCACCCGTAATAATGAATCCGTCGAACTTCTGATCCTTAATCTCACAGAACTTCTGATAGAACTTATTCAGGTGACTGGTCGGCGTATTCTTGGACTCATGGGTAGACACCGTAACGAATACCACATCTACCTGAAGCGGCGTATTGGATAGGGATCTTAAAATCTGTAACTCTGTATCCTCTTTTAGCGGCATCAGATTCAGAAGCCCGATCTTAATCGGACGGATGTCCTGATGAGTGGCACGGTGTTCATCCATCACAAATATATTTTCATGCTCCAGTATCTCCTTTACCGGAAGATCATTTTGAACTCTAATTGGCATAGTATCTACTCCTCTTTTTCTTTCTTTTCATCTTCTGCTGTTTCCTGTGCTTCTGAATGATAATAATTACCTTCATCATCCACATAACTCATCCTGTCATAATATCCAGAATCTTCCGGAAGTTTCTTCCTCTCCAAATGGCTATTCACATTCATCTGGACTATGTAATACAATACGGCAAATGTCGGCACACCCATGATCATTCCGGCGAATCCAAACAGACCTCCGCCCAACAGAATTGCCACGATAACCCAGAATGCAGACAATCCTGTGGAATTCCCCAGAATCTTCGGTCCCAGGATATTCCCGTCAAACTGCTGCAACAACAGGATGAATATAATAAAATATAGTCCTTTCATTGGATCTGCCAGCATAATCAGAATCGCACTTGGAATTGCTCCAATGTATGGTCCGAAGAATGGAATCACATTCGTAACGCCTACGATCACGCTGACCAGCATAGCATACGGCATCTTCAATATACTAAGCCCGATAAAGCATAAGACTCCGATAATCGCAGAATCAATAATCTTGCCAATAATAAATCCTCCGAAGATCTCATTACTTTTTGTTGACAGATGAAGCACCATATTCGCATGCCTTGCCGGAAGCATTGCATAGACACATTTCTTAGACTGACACGCGAATAACTCTTTGCTAAATAATAAATAAATAGAAACAATAACTCCAATCAAAGCATCAAACAATTCGCCCAATATATTAAACACCCCAACCGTCAGATTGGACATCAATTCATTGGCT
This sequence comes from Bariatricus sp. SGI.154, assembly GCF_050313795.1. Lineage (NCBI taxonomy): Bacteria > Bacillati > Bacillota > Clostridia > Lachnospirales > Lachnospiraceae > Bariatricus > Bariatricus sp. SGI.154. The sequence continues at coordinate 43,856 of NZ_JBNPMC010000017.1, read as the reverse complement.
CTTGCCAACAGATCCGTACGCAGCCAATTCTGAAACATGTCTGTTCCTTCTTTTAAAGCCACTTTGACCAACGTGCTGGTAGTTGAATCGTCCAGTTTTACCTCGCTTAGACTGTCCACCAGATCATTGAGCTGTCTTGGCAGAGTGAATACCAGGTTACGGATACTAGAGTATAGTTCCGGAATTAACAAGTTACACAAAGTAACAATCAATACACCTAAGACTCCTAATGCTATCAGTATTCCGATTCCTCTTGAAGTCTTCTCAGCCTGTCCCGGCTTCGTCATCTTCTTTTTCAGAACCGGCACCAGATATTTATCTACTTTTCTCACGATTGGATTCAGCAGATAGGCAATCACACATCCATAGATAACTGGTTTTAAGACGTCAAATATCTTTACAAATACGTCTGACAGATTGGTAAGGCGCAGCAGCGCAAAATAAAACAGCAAACTCGCCGCAATAACCAGAAAATACGTCATTCCACGGTTGAATTGCTGCCGTAATTTGGACGGTCCTCTTCCTCCGATCTTCGGTCTGCTGGAATAGTATGCCTGTCCACCAGTCTCTTGTTCCCCACTCTTTTCCTCTCCTGACGGATTCTCCTTCGTTGATTCCTCGTTATTCATTCTATCATCCTCTTCTCTACGCAGATATCTCAATTATACCCTCAGAATATATCATCGTCAACCAAAAAAGAGAAGCCATAAGGCTTCCCTCTTTTGTCTCTTTCTTCCCTTATCTGCATCCACACTTGAATGTGGCACATTCCGTCTGCTCGCACTGACAGGCATCGCTTCCTTCTACGCTGATCTTGCCGGCATGGCACTTGCATTCATCATTGTACATACACTCCGTAGCCTTGCAGTCAATGTTGCTGGTTGCTGACGCTTCTTTTGTTACATTGCTGTAACTGTCCCCTTTACGCTCTTCGAAACTGTCACAGCAGGTCTCTTCAGAACGTGTTGCTGAGTTGCCGCCTACCACGATTCCATCCAGATCACAGTAGAAATTCTTGTTGTGCAGACATGTCTGTACGGTACATCTTAATTCTGGCATAATCTTACCTCCTAATATTCATGATCAAGGTTTATTATGCCCGCTTTTTTTATTTTTAAACTTTTTAATTAATCTTCTTTTACAACTTCACGCTGTGTTTTAGAAGCAATCTCTTCTTTGATTGCTTCGATGAATGTTCCAATTTCTTTCTGACCTTCATCTCCGGCAAAGCGGCTTCTTACTGCTACCAGATTCTGCTCTTCTTCTTTCGCGCCTACTACCAGCATGTATGGAATCTTGTTCATCTGAGCCTCACGGATCTTGTAGCCAATCTTCTCTGCTCTTTCATCAATCTCTGCACGGATTCCTGCTGCCTCTAATTCTGCCAGCACCTTCTGTCCATATTCCAGATGCTTCTCTGAGATTGGAAGCACTTTTACCTGTACCGGAGCAAGCCATGTCGGGAATGCACCTGCAAAATGCTCAATCAGGATACCGATGAAACGCTCAACAGAACCGAAGGCTACACGGTGGATCATGATCGGACGATGCTTCTCTCCGTCCGCACCAGTGTATTCCAGTTCAAAGCGCTGCGGCATCTGCATATCCAGCTGAATGGTTCCGCACTGCCATGTTCTTCCGATAGAATCCTCCAGATGGAAGTCAATCTTTGGTCCGTAGAATGCACCGTCACCTTCATTAATCACGTAATCCAATCCAAGATCATCTAATGCACCTTTCAGACCTTCTGTTGCCATCTCCCAATCTTCATCACTTCCCATGCTGTCTTCCGGACGGGTAGATAATTCTACGTGGTATTTGAATCCAAACAGGCTGTATACTTCATCAATCAGTTTTGCAACACCCTTGATCTCATCACGAATCTGATCCGGTGTCATGAAGATATGGGCATCATCCTGATTAAAGCATCTTACACGGAATAGTCCATGAAGCGCTCCGGATTTCTCATGTCTGTGCACCAGACCGATCTCTCCGGCACGAAGCGGCAGGTCTTTATAAGAACGTGGCTCAGACTTGTACACAAGCATTCCACCCGGACAGTTCATTGGTTTTACCGCAAAATCTTCATCATCAATGACAGTTGTGTACATATTGTCTTTGTAGTGATCCCAGTGTCCGGAATTCTCCCACAGATGTCTGCTTAAGATGATTGGCGTAGAGATCTCAACATATCCATTCTTCTTATGCAGTTCTCTCCAGTACTCTAACAGCGTGTTCTTAAGCACCATTCCCTTTGGAAGGAAGAACGGGAATCCAGGCCCTTCATCACACATCATGAACAATCCCAGTTCTTTTCCTAATTTTCTATGGTCACGCTTCTTAGCCTCTTCGATCATGTGCAGGTATTCTTCCAACTGCGCCTTCTTCGGATAAGAGATACCATAGATTCTGGTAAGCATCTTGTTCTTCTCGCTTCCACGCCAGTAAGCACCTGCAAGGCTTGTCAGTTTTACAGCCTTCACATTCTTGGTAGACATCAGGTGTGGACCTGCACATAAGTCTACGAATTCGCCCTGCTGATAGAAACTAATCTCTTCTCCTTCCGGAAGATCTTCTACCAACTCTACTTTATATGGTTCGTTATTTTCTTTAAAATATGCAATCGCGTCTTCTCTTGACTTAGTAAATCTTTCGATTGGCAGAGCCTCTTTTACAATCTTCTTCATCTCTGCTTCAATCTTCTCCAGATCTTCTGCAACGAACGGAGTCTCTCTGTCCAGGTCATAATAGAACCCATTGTCAATGGATGGTCCGATTGCCAGTTTGGTCTCCGGATACAGACGCTTGATTGCCTGTGCCATAATGTGGGATGTAGTATGCCAGAATGCACCTTTTCCATCCTCAGAGTCGAATGTCAGAAGTTCTAACTCGCAGTCTTCTGAGATGACTGTTCTTAAGTCAACGATCTCTCCATCAACCTTTGCACTTGTTGCAACTCTTGCCAGTCCTTCACTGATATCTTTGGCGATATCAAGCACTGACATGCTTTCTTCGTATTCTTTGCAAGAACCGTCTTTTAATGTAATTTTCATAGTCTTTCATCCTCTCTTTTTTTATTTTTATAATCTTCTAAACCTTGGATAAACATATTATGGAATTCGATACTTGTATGTTTCATAGACAATGGTCTGCCTTTTCGGTTGATAAAGCAATGCTTCGTTGTCCCACGGCAGTGAACCATCTGGGTCTTATCACTGATCACTTCATAGCCTACCGTCAACTTAATTCCATTATATTCTTTGATGTATGTCTCAATGGTGACCGTCTCTCCAAAGTGAACCATCCTCAGGTAATCAGCCTCTACTGCCAGTACCGGGCTTAGGATTCCCTTCTCTTCCATCTGGTCATAACCCATTCCCATCTGTTCCATATAATCGGTTCTGGCTTCTTCAAACCAGCGGATATAATTGGAATGGTGTACGATTCCCATCTGGTCGGTCTCATAATACTGTACTTTATGCCGGTAAGGTTTCCATTCACTCATCCTTCACACCTTTCCCTTCTCTCGTTGTATCTCAATTGGCAGTTTCCTATACAAAACAGAATGTGCAAAGCACATTCCCGCGCCGAGCACGGCCGCCTGCGGCATTCTGCCTCTTCGTGCGAGTGCGCATCCTCCCGGAAGGTTTTTGTATCATAGGAGACGAAATTTCCTATGATACGAAAAAACGTCCCTTACAGCACTCACTGTAAGGGACGAGTCAACTCGCGGTTCCACCCTAATTGCTCTGACAGTCATGTCAGAACCACTTCTTCATGATGATAACGGAATCACCGGACTGTTTTGCAGCCACTCAGAGGTAGTCTTCAGAAGGTTCCAAGATAAGAAGCTTGCAGCCTCTGGCTTCTCTCTCTGCTATCTCTTTCCCAACTTACTCGTCTCGTCAACGTGTTTTCAGATATGTTCTAATTATAACACGGTCTTTTTCTTTGTCAACCAGGTTTTCAATCCCAATCATGCGATTCTTGAACAGATTCTTATTCCGATCATCGCAATTTTTATCATACTTATCCAAGCAGATACATCTTCCACACAGCAAAGAATTCTCTGACCATATAGTTGACCATCAACAGAGGATGACAGTTTGCTGCCACTGGATAAGGATTCTGGTAACCCAGCCTCTTCGCATAACGGCACGCCCGGTACATATGGAAATTATTGGACACAATCCCAACATCCATTCCCATATCCTTAATATAGACAGAAGAAAACTTTAGATTCTCCTTCGTCGTCCTGGAGCAATCCTCCAGGATGATCCGCCTCTTCTCGATGCCTTCTGCCAGCAGATACTCCGCCATAGCCGCTGCCTCCGTCACCTCTTCACCTTTTCCCATGCCGCCTGACACGATGACCAGCGTATGCGGATGCGCTTTCAAGTATCTCACGGCTCTCTGAAGCCGTCGGTATAAAGAATCCGTAATCTTCCTGCCATTCACCTGTGCTCCAAGCACGATCAGATACGGATATTCCTTTCCCTTCTTAGGAAACATACCTGCAATAATCATGCCCTCTGTCACAATAAAGATCACTGCCAGAATCATAGCCAGCGTCCCTAAGACAGGTTTCCATGCTTCCACCACCGGGACACCATCTATTCTGTCACACAACAGAAGCAACACTCCTGCTGCCAGCCAGAATCTCGAGAATGTAGAGTCCCATTTCTTAAGCGTCACACACAGAACAGCATAATATGCCAGGCACAATCCTCCTAATACTAACATTATCTACCACAACATTTCTTATATTTCTTACCAGAACCACACGGGCATGGATCATTACGCCCAATCTTCTTCTCCTTGCGAATTGTGGTTGATTCTTTCTGCTCTTTATACAGTCGCTTTAACTCTTCCTCAGAATAAATCTCTTTCCACTGTGGAAGTTCGTATAACCAGTCCGCCTTAGCAGCAACCATGTTCTTATACAGTTTCTCTTTATCGAATGCAAGGCTTACAACGGTATCCTCATCCATGGTATCGATTGGGTTCTCTTCTTTCAGACTTTCATTGATTCCATCTAAGAATCCTACCATAGTCAGGACTTCCTGACCGTATTTCTCAGCCAATTCTTTTACGGTTCCTTTTACTTCTTCATCTGGATTCGCAAGAAGCTGCTCATAGATCTCTTTTTCAATCTGGAAATAAGTTCCCCAGAATCTCTGAAACTGACCTCTGTCTGCCTTCTCGTTATACGCAATATCTTTCCACTGATCTAATAATGTACGACTCATATGTGATACTCCTTTGTATTTATTTTTGTATTAGTTTGCAATTTTCTTTTGCTCTTTATATAATATACTAAAGTCTTGATTAGATGTAAAGGATGATTTTTTTATGAAAAAGGTAAAACGTATCTTAGCATTGGTCGGTGCGGTTCTGCTTTTTGGCATGTATGCAAGTACTCTTGTCTTCGCACTGATCGACCATTCTTCCACGATGGGATTACTGAAGGCATCTATCGCCTGCACCATTATTCTTCCGGTTCTTCTCTATGCCTATACACTCGTCTATAAGATGGCCAAAGGCAGTGACAGGCCAGGAGACGATATCAGCGATACTGAGACGCTCGGACAGGATGATGAGACTTTCAGGAAGAACCACAAATCTTCATAAGAGGAGACAGGTCTTATGTATTCGGACCTGTCTCTTATATTCTTCGCTATATATACAATTCTGCCAGAACCAATGCGTGATTCTCCTTCGGGATTCCGCCGCGTCTTTCATTCTTCTCCATTGCCCTGACTTTTCTTCTTTTTGTAAGGTATTCTTCCATCGAGATAACTTCTGTATAGTTTGATTCTTTTTTCTGCTGCATTTTAATACCTCCATTCTCTTATTTATACCCTCTTACTATTATATTGGCATCACCCCTTTTCTATGCCAATTAATTCAAGTACTCTTTGATTGTATAAGAGAAATGTGTCCCGGATGTGGCAATTTTCTAAAATAATAATTAGATATTTCTTAAGGAAAAAGGAATTCTGCCATCAGTACTCTAACACGGTAATTGTAATGCGCCATCTGTCATTTTCTATATAATCGCTGCTTTGAATTGCAACCGCATGATCCATTGGATGAATAGCCACTGTCGCATCATTCCCCGCAATTCCTTTGTACAGTACCTGCTGCCCGGTTACTTCTCCATCTTCGATCTGCATGCCGACCACCTGCATGTATCGGTTATCCTGATCTCCCTCCACAAGGAATATATGGTCTCCCTGTTCACATGCAAATACCTCTGCGTTCATATAATCCAACGTCAGAAGATCCTTTTTGGCAGGTGACGTGGTCAAATCCTGATATAACACGATATGATCATCTCTGTCTTTGGCAATCAGCCCCGCTTCCGTATCGAACATGGGGAATGCCATTTCCGTCAACTGATCCCCCAGATTGCAGATCTCCTGGGTATTCATATCAAGTATCCGATGCAGTGCAACTGTCCTTGCAGTGCCATCCTCTGCAGAATTCTCTTCCATTACCATATCAAGCGTATTTCTCGACTGCTCCATACCATTTTCTGTAATATACACTTTAGACCCATCTCTGTTCGGCACCACAGTCCTCCAAAAATACTCATTTCCTTCAAATTGAATCTCTATTTTTTCTCCGGTTTCCATGTCATATCTGCATATGGACCAATCCTGATATGGATTCTGTTTACAATAATTGCCATCCGTCCATGAGAAAAACTTTGTCCCGTCTCCACTCCACGCATAACAGGACATCTCTGTCGCATCTTCCCATTCCCGAAGCACCGTTGCTTCCTGTTCGGAAGTTTTGAAGATGACCAACCCGATCATCGATTCTTCCCAGGTCTCAAAGGATATATATTTTCCTCCGGGCGCGATCTGCCCATTGCTGATCTCTCTTTCATCCAGCAGGATATTTTCCAGAATCTCTTTGGTATCCATATCAATCTTCTGCGCATAATATGCATGCATTCCCGTATCCGCTCCTGCATCTCTCACAATCCAAAGGCTGTCCTCATCCTCCTGATCCCACGCAATGTATCCGAGTTCATTTCCATTGCCCTCATAAGTATATTCATGGATATCCTTTATTTCAATACTTCCATTCTCTGCTTCTTCTCGATTTTCCTCAGGAAGCACTATCGTTTTGGACACTTCTTTCATGCCACAGCCGCATAAAAGACTGATTGTCAGCATATATCCTACAAAATATCTGCCTATTCTATTGCTTATTCGGTCCATTCCGATCACTCCTTCCTTCGAACCTTCTGCATCAACGGAAAATATACCTTGAAAATTGTATATCCGTCCGGGCTGCATTCCGCCTCAATACTTCCTCCATGCTCTTCCATAATCTTTTTGGTAATCGCAAGCCCAAGCCCTGAACTTCCAAGTTCCCTGGAACATTCCTTATCTACCCGGTAGAACGGCTCAAAGATATGACTTAATTCTTCCTCATCCATACCATCTCCTTTATTGATAACCGCAATCCGAACCATTCTTGCCCTTGCGGCAATCGAAATGACGATATCCTTCTTCGGCTCTCCGTACTTGATCGCATTATCAATCAGATTAATAAACACTTGACGGATTCTATCTTCTCTGCCTTCTATCATGTAAGTTCCCGCTCCTTTAAGAAGCAGCCGGTTCTCATACCGTCCTGCCTTCATCTGCATAGCGTCAATTACATCTTTCAAAAGATCGGTAACATTCAGAGGTCTCACGCCAGCAATGCTCTCCTTATTCTGCATCTCCAGAAGCTGTACGACCATCCGGTGCAGTCTTGTACTCTCCTGCAGAATATGCTCCATTCCATTATAGAAAAGTTCTTCATCATTCAGACCGTTTTCCTCTATGAGCTGGGCATATCCTGAGATCGTGGTAAGTGGAGTCTTTAATTCATGAGTCACGTTATTGTAGAATTCCTGACGGCTGTTCCATAACATGAGAATACGATCTCTGTCTTCCTGTATCTTCGCAAACTGCTCTTCCGTCACACGCAGCATCTGCACATAGTTCCGTGACAATTCCCCTACCTCATCTTTCCGTTCACAATATTGAAAATCCGCCTCCATTCCATCATTCATCTTTCCTTCCTTAAGCCATCTGGACATCGCACTGGATACACGGCTTAGATCCCGAATCGGCTTCACCATCCGACTGATCATAATCCAGATCAGCACAAAGATAATCCCAAAGGCCAGCACTGTAATCCGAAGAATGGATTGGATGGAATTCCATTTCTGATGATAGACATTGTTGTAATCCATATAATAACTGATAATCCCAATATCCTGATTCATTATCTGTACTGGCATTGTCAGATACACCTCGCAAGTCTCCTCACGCCCATAATTCACAGTGAAGGCACTTTCTTTATTCTTCGCTCTTTGAAAATCTGCCCTTTTATCTTCGCCTGAGAATCTGTTCTTATCGCTTCTTTGAAGCACCTCGCCATCCATATCATAAAGGGCAACTTCGTATTCTCCCGTCTTTTTTAGTTGGACTATGATATCATTCATGCATTTGCGAAAACTATCTTCATTGATCTGGCAGTTATTGATCAGCAGAATCTGCCGCACGTATAACTCCGTATTGCTTTGAATACTTAAGGCGTCTCCACGAATCTGATCCTCGATATCACGCCACATCCATTCTCTTACAAAATATCCAACAACCAGGATGCTTGCAACTCCCAGAATCAGCACACTGACACTGATCCTGAATAATATTCCATTCCACCATCTACTCTTCCGGTACATATTTATACCCCACGCCAAACACCGTAACGATTGCTTCTCCTACATGAAGTTTCTTTCTCAGCCGCTGTACATGGATATCTACCGTCCTGGTATCTCCCATAAAATCATATCCCCAGATCTGATCCAACAGATGTGCTCTCGTGAATACCTGTCTTGGATTCTTCACAAACCAAAGCAGCAGATCGAATTCTTTCGGTGTCAGTTCGACCAATTCTCCACACTGACACACCGTTCTTTCACGCTCAGAGATGACTGCATCTTTCACATGAAGTTTTTCTTCCTGCTCTTCTTCTGAAGTCTTGCGTGCCTTCCCGAATCTTCTGAGAATCGTCTTCACCCGGACGATTACTTCCCGAAGGTCGAAAGGCTTCGTGATATAATCATCTGCTCCGGATTCCAGACCATACACTTTATCATCGATACTTCCCCTCGCCGTCAGCATGATAATCGGAATATTATAAAGTTCCGTCAGCATCTTGCAGACATCTACTCCGCTTAAGTCAGGAAGCATCCAATCAAGCAGGACCAGTTGCGGCTGGTATTCATCAGCTGCTTTCAAGCCATCTGCCCCGGTATAAGCACATCGCACTTTAAACTTTTCTTTCTTGAAACCATATTCCAGGATGTCCGCAATCGGTTTCTCATCTTCTATTACAAGGATTCTGATCTCTTCTGACACCATATCTGCTCCCCTCTTTTTACAAAATAAAACAGTTCTGCCTATGCACCGAAAAACACCTCATGCCATACCAGAAATGCATAGACCGTCCATATCTTTCTGCTGTTATCTTCTCTCCCCTCTCTATGCCTGTCAAGAAGTTCCACCAGCATCTCCGTATGGAAATAATATGAAGAAGTCTCCCCTTCGAATCTCTCTCTGATCTGATTATACCATACATCCTCCTTCATCCAATTACGAATTGGGATTGGAAATCCTAATTTTTTCTTACGGGATACACTCTTCGGCAGATATTCGGCTGCTACTTTTCGTAGTACATATTTGGTCGTATAATTCCTGGTCTTCATCCGATGCGGAATCCTTCTTGCCACCCGGAAAACATCTATGTCCAGAAACGGCACTCGAAGTTCCAGCGAATGCGCCATACTCATCCGATCTGCCTTCTGCAGGATATCTCCCGGCAGCCAGTACTTAAGGTCAATGTACTGCATCTGTTCAGAATCCGGCAATTCTGCAGCCTTGGCATATGTATCTTCTAAGAATTCTTTTGGTTCCTGCGTCTGCTGCAGTTTGCTCCTCTTAAGCAGCGCCTCCCGTTCCCACGCATGAAAAATATATGCGTTACCGATATACCTCTCCTGAAGCGGGCTGGCAGCACGAATCAGATAATTCCTTCCTTTCACCCCCTCCGGAAGACGCTTGGCTCTCCCAGCGATTCTCTTTCGAATTCCTATGGGAATCCAGTCCAGAACATGGAGCGCCTTTGGTTCCAGATAGATATTATAGCCTCCGAATATCTCATCTGCCCCCTCTCCTGACAGCACAACCTTCACATGCTTTGCCGCCTCCTGAGATAGAAAATAGAGTGCGATCGCAGAGGCATCCCCGGATGGTTCATCCAGATAATACATCACTTTCGGAATGGCTTCTGTATATTCCTCCTGGGTAATGTATTTCTGCATATTCTCAATCTGCAGTGTATCCGCAAGATCCTTCGCATATGTAATCTCATTGTATTTCTCACCTTCGTGGGCGAATCCTACTGTAAACGTCTTCTTACATCCTGACATGGCTGCTATCAGACTGGAATCCACACCGCTTGATAAGAAACTTGCCACCTCTACGTCACTGACCAGATGCCTGGTAACCGACCGCTGCATCATCTCCTCCACGTCTCTCATCCGATCTGCCAGTTTTCCTCGCCTATCCGGTTCCAAAGACGGATCAAAATAACGGGTTATCTTCAACTCCTGATTCTCATACACCAGATAATGCCCTGGCAGCAAGCGATAGATTCCCTTGAAGAATGTCTCAGGCAAAACCGAATACTGGAAAGACAGGTATTGCTCCAGCGCCTCTTCATTCACTTGCTTCTCATATCCGGGGAATTCCAGAATACTCTTAATCTCGGAAGCAAATACAAACGCATCCCCAATCAAAGCATAATAGAATGGCTTAATCCCGAAGAAATCCCTTGCCGCGAACAGACTCCTCCTCTTCTCATCCCAGATGGCGAAACTGAACATGCCGCGCAGTTTCTCAAGCATCCCTTTCTGATATTCCTCGAACCCGTGAAGCAGTACCTCCGAATCCGATGCATTCCCAAACTGATGACCTTTTTGCTCTAACATCTTCTTAAGAATCTGGTAATTATAGATCTCCCCATTGAACACTAAGGTCATGCTTCCATCTTCATTCTGCATCGGCTGCATCCCTGAATCCAGATCAATGATGCTAAGCCGCCGGAATCCAAGCATCGCCCCATCTGCATAATAAGTATCACCACCATCCGGTCCACGGTGCTCCATGACCTTCATCATACGGTTCAAGATCTGCTCCCTCTCCTCAACCGCTCCAATAACCCCACAGATTCCACACATATCTATCTCTCCTCTTCTTTGGCTTGTATTGTTGTATGAAAATATTGTAGAATAGGGAGATTTCTAAGATTCTATCAAAATGTTTCGAAAGTGTAAAATGTGGGAATTTTGTTCTTGAAGAGTAATTCGTAAGGTGTACGGCAGAGAGGGGCAGTATGGGCGTGGAACGGATTTATATTCATGTAGTAGGAGTTTTCTTTATTCGCTTACACTTCCAATGTGTTTCCCTACCGATACCGTCCCACATGCGCCCTGCCGGAATCCTCCCCATGTAGAAAGTCTTGAGAATCCGGAACTGTCAGGCGCAGGGATAAGGTTTGGCGGGACTGGGCTCGTTGGACAAGCGTTAGAATCCGTTGCAATCAAAGAGGCAGAGATTGTGTACGAAGTGCTGACCTCAAGTCAGCACTTCGAGGACTGCCTGAGTTCAATCATCATCAGATGATTGGACGAATCAGTCCGGTTACACAATCTCTGCCTCTTTGATTGTTATGGATTCTTAGCGCAGGACTCCGAACCCAGCCCCGCCAAGCCTCATCCCTGCGCCGTACACTTCCCAATAATCAAATTCCTACTTACAATTCCTATATATAATATCCTCTCTACCCGGTCCATTCGAAACCATCGTGATCGGATATCCAATCTGCTCTTCTACGAACTCAATATACTTCCGGCAGTTCTCTGGCAATTCTTCATAAGTCTTAATTCCGCGGATATCGCATTTCCATCCCGGAAGTGTCTTAAGAACCGGTTTTGCCTTCTCCAAAAGATGTGTGGTCGGGAAATCTGTTGTCACTTCTCCGTCAATCTCATATCCCACACATACCGGGATCTCATCTAAGTATCCCAGTACATCCAGTACCGTGAATGCTACATCTGTCGTTCCCTGCATTCTGCAGCCATACTTGGAAGCCACACAGTCGAACCATCCCATTCTTCTCGGACGTCCGGTAGTTGCTCCGAATTCTCCGCCGTCTCCGCCGCGTCTTCTCAGTTCATCTGCCTCATCACCGAAGATCTCGCTTACGAAAGCGCCTGCTCCTACCGCACTTGAATATGCCTTACATACGGTGATTACCTTCTTGATCTCATACGGCGGAATGCCTGCTCCGATCGCGCCATACGCTGCCAGAGTAGAAGAAGAAGTAACCATTGGATAGATTCCATGATCCGGATCTTTCAAAGAACCAAGCTGTCCCTCTAACAGGATCTCTTTTCCTTCTTTTAATGCATTGTGCAGATAGAGGGATGTATCACATACATACGGCTCTACCATCTTCTTATATTCTTGAAGTTCATTATATAGATCATCAGGATCGATTGTTGGCTTGTGGTACAGGTGTTCCAGCAATACATTCTTCTGGGCTGCAACCCTGGCTACTTTTTCCTTCAACAGTTCATCATCGAAGAGTTCACTTACCTGGAAACCAATCTTCGCATATTTATCAGAATAAAATGGTGCGATTCCTGACTTCGTTGATCCGAAAGACTTTCCTCCCAGTCTCTCCTCTTCATATGCGTCAAAATTCTTATGATAAGACATTACCATCTGGGCACGGTCTGATACAAGAATCTTCGGCATCGGAACATCTCTCTCAACAATAGACTGGATTTCTTTAAAAAGCACCGGAATATCAAGCGCTACACCATTTCCAATAATGCTTGTGGTGTGACCGTAGAACACGCCTGAAGGCAAGGTATGCAATGCAAACTTACCATAATCATTGATGATCGTATGACCTGCATTGGCTCCTCCCTGAAATCTTACGATAATATCCGCCTCTTCTGCGAGCATATCCGTAATCTTTCCTTTTCCTTCGTCTCCCCAGTTAGCACCAACTACTGCTTTAACCATATCAATTCCTCCTGCGTTATTAACGTAACTTATTGCTCTCATTAATGATTCCTTATGAAACCACTTTAAGCATTATACTATATTTTCCCGTTTCTGTAAAATGCATTTTCAAGGATTCAGGCATTTTCTTCTGCCTTTTTCTACATCAGCGGGGCAATCAACCTTAATACTTGCCCTGTAATCTTCGTAAACATACTTCGATTCTTAGCCTCAACCAAAGTTACTTTGTGACATTTTACAAGCGTCTGCTGGAAATCCCGTTCAATCTTATCAATTTCTGAATTATTGTAGATAAATGCACCACACTCAAAATGCAGGTACAGACTTCGATAATCCAGATTAATCGTACCGACGGTTGCCGTATCATCATCCGATACGAACACCTTTGCATGGACGAATCCCGGTGTGTACTCATAGATCTGTACTCCGCCCTCGATCAATTCCTTGTAATACGTCTTTGCAACTACAAATGCATACCATTTATCCGGAATATGAGGCATAATGATGATTACCTCGATTCCACTCTTGGCTACCCTGGTCAGCGTCGTAATCATCTCATTATCCAGAATCAGATAAGGTGTCATAATATGTACGTATTTCTTTGCGTGGTTCAGAATATGGAAATATACTTCCTCACCTACATTCTCATTATCAAAAGGACTGTCGGCGTAAGGAATTACATAGCCCATCTCCCGATGAAGACCTGACCTCTTCGGCGTCAGGTATTTCCTATAATCCTCCTGTCTTCTCTCATCTACATTCCACATCTGTAAGAATACCATCGTCAGACTTTGCACAGCATCTCCTCTTAGCATGATTGCCGTATCCTTCCAGTGTCCGAATCTTACCTTTTTATTAATATATTCATCTCCCAGATTGATTCCTCCGGTAAATCCTACTTTACCATCAATGACACAGATTTTCCGATGATCCCGGTTATTCTGAGTCGTTGACAGGAATGGCTTGATGCTGTTGGACATCTTGCACTGAATTCCGTATCGCCTAATTTGGCTCGGATAATTATAAGGAAGCATAGATATGGCGCACATGCCATCATACATAAACCGCACTTCGACGCCTTCTTTCGCCTTCTCTTTCAGGATCTCCAGTATGGTTCCCCACATATATCCTTCCTCAACGATAAAATATTCCATAAATATGAACTTCTTTGCTTTTTTCAGTTCCGTTATCATCGCCTTGAACTTATGCTCTCCCAACGGGAAATACCGAACCTGCGTATTCCGGTAAGTCGGGAAGCCCAACTGATTCGACAGATAATAGGATAACTGGGCATTCGCAGACTTGCTCGCCCATAATGCATCTACTACATCCCTGTCCTGCTGCATATACTCAGACGTCTCAATCCTAAGTGTAGACAGGCGATTCTGCATGAATCTGGTTCCAAACTGCATCTGCACGAAGACATAGAACAGAACTCCAATAATCGGAAATGCCAACACACATAACATCCACGTCATCTTAAATGCCGGATTCCCCTTTGAGTTAATAATATAAATTACGATAATCGCCTGCAATATAATCAATGCTCCATAAATATATGTGATATACTCTTCCAGATAGCAGAATGCCCCAACAGCCGTTCCTATCTGCAAAAGAAGCAGAAGAAGAATGATTCCTGTTCTACTGAATATGATACGGAACAAACCTTTTTTGGCTGTACCTGGTACTTCGTTTTTACTCATATATTACACTCCTCTGTTCAAACATATGTCTCAGTTTAACACAATTTTTCATCCTTCTCAACTTACACATTTATTTAAATCGTCACTATACATACATTTTATTTTATTTTTAGAGGAAAAATAATGCAATATGTGTTATGATATGGTTTAGAATACAATTTTGAAAGGAGATATTACTATCATGGACAAATGGCTCAAGAAGATATTAGGTCTGGCTGCTGCCAGTGGTGCAATTGCAGGACTGATCTATTATTTGAAGAAAAAAGATTCTGACAAGGACGATGAATTCGCTGATGATTTTGAAGACAATGATTTCGACCTTGACAGCGACTTAAAACCAGTATCAGACCGTGAATACGTATCTTTGAATCCATCTGCAAAAGAGGAAGCAGACAAAGCGGAGGAGACTGCTTCTGAGGAGAGTGCATCTGATGAAACTGTTTCCGAAGAGACCGCTTCTGAAGAGACTGCTTCCAAAGAGACCGCTTCTGAAGACGCCGAGGATACCAAAACAACGGAAGAATAATACACACTGGCTTATGAATCAAATGAAAAAGACGAAAGTACAGATCCTACTCCTATGCCCTGTATTTTCGTCTTTTTTATTTAAACTTCTCTCCAGCAATTCTTAAGAATCTCCACCGCCTGTCGGATCTGATCCTCCGTAAGGTTCGCATAACCTAATAATATGGTTGCTTTCTTATCTGCCTGTTCCTTGATACAGTAATCTGACAGTCCATAGACCCTGATATCCTTCTTTGCCGCTCTTTGAATCAATTCTTCCTCTGTCATGCCATTTTCAAAAGTAAGGAGCAGATGAACGCCTGCATGCTCCCCTGAGATCTTGCAGATATCTTCCAGCGGACGCAGTTCATCGATCAGCACATCGTGCCTGCTCTTATACAGAGCCCTTGTTTTATTCAAATGTCTCTCATAATATCCATCTTCGATGAATTTCTGGACAATTAACTGATCCACTTTGGAAACCGTGGAATTCACAAACCGGGTCTTCTTATTATATTCATCTAACAAAGGCTTTGGAAGCACCATGTAACTCAATCGAATCGCAGGCGCGATCGATTTAGAAAAGGTTCCCAGATAGATGACTTTATCATGGATATCATATCCTTGTAAAGCAGGAATCGGCTTACCCTTGTAACGGAATTCACTGTCATAGTCATCTTCGATGATATGGCGTCCTTCTTTCCGACATGCCCATTTCAGCAGTTCCATCCTGCGCTTAATTGGCATAACAATCCCCGTTGGATACTGATGCGACGGCGTCACATAAGCAATATCAGCTTCTGATTCCTCCAATTCTGATACTTTCATTCCATATTTATCCAGTGATACCGGCACCGTCTCATAGGACATGCCGTTTGCCATACGGTAAGCCTGCTTATAAGTCGGATCTTCAAAGGCAATCTTATGATCCATTCCAAGAATCATGCCTAACAGCATCAGGATATAATCACTTCCTGCGCCCACAATAATCTGATTCGGAGAGCAGTTCACTCCTCTCGCCTGATACAGATAGTTGCTAATGGCATTGCGGAATCCATATTCTCCTTGCGAATCCCCGGTACGAAATAACTCGGTACGGTCATCTATCAAGATATCCTTCGAAAGTTTTCTCCACACATTATAAGGAAAACTCTTCAGGTCAACTCCATTCGGCGTAAAATCATACTGATATTTTCTACGCACATCCCCTTTCTGCGCTTCCCTTGCCTTCACGGGCTTCAGATGATACAACTCCTTGATCTGCGCCACAAAGAATCCCCGGTAAGGTTCTGATTCTATATAGCCCTCCGAGAGAAGCTGCTCATACGCCAGTTCCACCGTACTGCGACTCACTTCCAGATGCTTCGACAAAGCCCTTGTAGACGGAAGTTTCTCCCCGTACGGAATCCTGCCGTTCTGGATGTCCGACTTAATATAGTCATAGATCTGCTCATAGAGCGGAATCTTCGAATTTGTCTTCAGATTGATCGTCAATTCATTCATATTACTTCTTCGGTAATTTAAAGGAACTCTTCAAAGATACGATTCTGTTAAATACCAGGTTCTCCGGTGTGGAATCCTTGGAATCAATACAGAAGTATCCATTTCTTACGAACTGGAAACTGTCACATGCCTTCGCGTCTGCGAAACTGTCTTCCACATAGCATTCCTTACGAATCTCCAGAGAATTCGGATTCAGGTTCAAAGAACCGTCTTCTTTATTGTATACGCCCTTCTCCTCATCGATCAGGTTCTCGTACAGACGTACTTCTGCCTGTTTTGCATAAGGTGCTGCTACCCAGTGGATCGTTCCTTTGACTTTACGTCCGGTAAAACCAGTGCCACACTTTGTCTCCGGATCGTAAGTACAGTGTACTACTGTCACATTGCCGTCGGCATCCGTCTCGTAACTTTCGCATTTTACAAAGTATGCGTGCATCAGGCGTACTTCATTGCCCGGGAAGAGGCGGAAATACTTCTTCGGGGGCTCGATCATAAAATCGTCACGCTCAATATATAACTCCTTGCAGAACGGAACTTTACGCATACCAAGTTCCGGATTCTCCATGTTGTTATCTACATCCAGATACTCTACCTCGTCTTCCGGATAGTTATCAATCACCAGTTTAATCGGATCTAAGATTGCCATCATACGAGCCTTCTTCATCTTCAGATCCTCACGGATACAGTATTCAAGCATCGCGTAGTCTACAGAACTCTGGCTCTTGGATACTCCGCACATCTCCACAAACATACGGATAGATTCCGGAGTAAATCCACGTCTTCTAAGCGCTGCGATAGATACCAGTCTCGGATCATCCCATCCATCCACGATACCTTCCATAACCAGTTTCTTAATATATCTCTTACCCGTTACTACATTCGTCAGATACATCTTAGAAAACTCAATCTGGCGTGGTGCCGGGTCGAATTCACATTCTCTTACTACCCAGTCATATAACGGTCTGTGATCTTCAAACTCCAAGGTACAGATGGAATGTGTAATCTTCTCAACTGCATCTTCAATCGGATGTGCAAAATCATACATCGGATAGATGCACCATTTATCTCCGGTATTGTGATGTGCCATATGCGCCACACGATAGATAACCGGATCACGCATGTTGATGTTCGGCGATGTCATATCAATCTTCGCACGAAGCACTTTCTCCCCATCCTCATACTTTCCGTCCTTCATCTCCTCGAACAGCCTTAAGTTCTCTTCCACAGAACGATCCCTGTATGGACTGTTCTTTCCAGGCTCCGTCAGAGTGCCTCGGTATTCTCTGATCTCATCTGCGCTTAAGTCACAGACGAAAGCCTTGCCTTTCTTGATGAGTTTCACTGCACATTCATACATCACATCAAAATAATCGGATGCAAAATACAGATGATCCTTAAAATCTGCTCCCAGCCATGCCACATCTTCTTTGATAGACTCTACGAACTCCGTATCCTCTTTTGTCGGATTGGTATCGTCAAATCTCAGATGGAAAGTTCCGTTATATTTCTTAGCAAGTCCGGAATTCAAAATGATAGACTTCGCATGTCCAATGTGCAGATATCCATTCGGCTCCGGCGGAAATCTGGTGCATACTTCCGTATAAACGCCTTCTGCCAGGTCCTTATCTATCTCCTGTTCGATAAAATTTTTGGAAACTGTTTCTTCTCCCATATTGTTCCTCCTTGTAGATACTTACATTCTGTTCCCTATCTTATCATAAAAAATATGGCGAAACAAGTTACAATCGTGATTTCAGCACAACAAGTCCATGAACAATCATCGCTGCGTGATCCGCTGCCAGCATCCCTGTCTCTTTTACCTTGAATTTCTCTTCTCTTATGATTCCTTCTGTTGCTGTTCTTACTACCACGGCTGTCGTATCCAGACTACGGCTCTTATTCCGTATCTTTAAGCGATAAGTGTCTTTGATCTGATCCTTCGTCCATGCAGCCTCGACAAGTTCCAGACTCACATCGCACCATACCGCATCCGCAGCATCGTCTCCTGCCTGAACCTTAACATCATGCTCATCTACCAGCGCCATATACGCCGTTGTAATCACCCGCGTCCGTGGATCTCTGTCGTAATCACCATAAGTCGCAAGCTGTTCCATCCGAACTCCTGCAACCCCTGTCTCCTCCTCCAGTTCCCGTCTGGCTGTAACATCCAGGTCCTCATCTAAGTTCACGAACCCGCCCGGCATCGCCCAGTATCCGATACAGGGATGATTGCTCCTCTTTACAAGCAACACCTTCAGCCCTTTAAGCGAACCGTCTAACTCCCCTGAATGTGCGAATATTAAAGCATCTGTCGTACAACTCGGAGTCTGATATCTATATGGATCATAATCTTCAAGAAACTCCTCAAGACTCTGACCCTGTGCATTCGGCTCTCCATTGCCATAAAAACTTGATATATCTTTTAAAAATGTTGTCATTGCTCTTTTCCTCCTTCTCCTATGCCTGTTTCCTATCATTCCCCACACCACTCTTTATAATCATCAGAAGAACTCCTGCCCAGATAAATACAAACGAAATAATCTTATCCACATTCACCGCCTCTTTGAATAAGAATATCCCCATCAAGAACTGAATCGTAGGATTCAGATACATCAGAATTCCTGTCAGATAGAAAGGAATCTTCTTGACTCCTGCCGTATACACCAGAAGCGGAAATGCCGTAATGATTCCAGCCAGCGGAAGCAACCCCCACTGCATCCCATGCAGTATACCTCCCGCTCCCATGCCATTCATCTCCGCATATATCATGTATCCCAACGTCACAGGGGATACCAACAACGTCTCCAGGAATAGAGACTCATCGCTTCCAAGCGGCAGCCCTTTCTTAATCATCCCATACACAGCGAAACTGCCTCCAATCACCATCGCAAGCACCGGCACCGTTCCCGAACGAACCACCAGATACAGCACCCCCGCTGCACTTAAGCCAACCGCCGTCCACTCCCTAATAGACAGCCTTTCCCGAAAACATAAGACTCCCAATACCACCACCAGAATCGGATTCATATAATATCCAAAACTGCTATCCAGCAGATGCCCGTTATTTACCGCCCAGATATAACTCCCCCAATTAATACACACGACCACTCCACAGATTCCACACCGTAAAACCAGCCATCGATCCTTTAAAATCTCTCTAATTCTCTCCCATTTCCGTCTGACCGTCAGATAAACCACACAAAATCCCAACGACCAAACGACCCTGGCACATAAGATATAAACAGCCGGAACCGCCTCCAACGTCTTCCAAAACACCGGAAGACATCCCCACATAATATATGTAGCCGTCACAAGCACGATCCCCAGTCTCTTCTCATCTCCCATCCCACTTGTCACTTTTCCACTTTTACTTATACCATCCCTACTATCCATATTCTTCTCAATCCTCACACTATCACTCCTCGTTTTCTCAGGTATCATTCATATCCTGGTCAAAAACTGCGTCCACTAATTCGTATCTGCATTCTGACTCACCTGCGGCATCCATTTTCCCTTCCAGGCATAGATCAATATCAATGCTAATCCTACCATCCAGGATAATGGATATACAACCATAAGCAAGGACAGTTCATGCGCAATAGACATTGCTATGCCAATCCAGATCACCCGGAACACGCATAACGAGAAGAGAATAATGAGCATCGGCTGCAAGGTCTTCCCCGTCCCTCGTATGGTACCCGATATCACATGAAGAAGCGCCAGACTCCAGTAGAACGGGCAGAAATACTTCATAATATAGACCCCATATGCCACCACATCAGCGTCCCCGGTAAATACCCCAATGACCGGCGATGCGAAAAGTAATAACAACGCTCCCGTCACAACAGTATAGAGAATCCCCATTCCCGCTGATACATACAGCCCTTTCTTCACCCTATCATATCTGCCAGCTCCGATATTCTGTCCCGTAAATGTAGTTGCAGCCATACTGAAACTCAGTACCGGAAGGATATTAAAGCCATCGACCTTGACATAGGCAGCAAATCCAGCCATAACAACCGCCCCAAAACTATTCACACTGGACTGGACAATTACATTGGAAAATGAGATTACAATATTCTGGATTCCCGTCGGAAGCCCAATCTTGATAATCTTAGACAACAAATGGTCATAGAATCGGATGTCTCTGAGACGCACCTGATAGATCTCGCCACACCTAGTCAGAAACAGAAGAATGCAGACACAAGAAATCAACTGACTGATATCCGTCGCCAACGCCACCCCTACGATTCCCATCTTAAGCACCACCACAAACAGAAGATCCAGGAATATATTCGAGATTGCCGCAATCATCAGATAGATCAGGGAACGCCTGGAATTCCCCACCGCATTCAAGATTCCGGCAGACATATTATAGATCACGGAGAAGAAGATTCCTCCAAAATACACCTGCAGATAGATGATCGCCTGATCTAGTACTTCATATGGAGTTCCCATGGCTCTTAACAGTACCGGAACCAGAAGAATCCCTACGAATGTCATTACCAATCCTGCCACAAGCGCAACTGCCAGCGTAGTATGTACTGCTTTCTTTACGCCCTGCTTATCCTGCGCTCCGAAAAACTGCGAGATGACTACACCCGCACCTGCCGAAGCACCGATACAGAAACTGATCAGCAGATTAATGATTGAACCACTCGACCCCACTGCTGCCAGCGCCTCACTTCCAATATAGTTTCCTACAATAATCGAATCCACCGTATTATATAACTGCTGAAACAGATTCCCCAGAATCAACGGGATTGAATAGAATAGCATCTTTTTCCAGATAGAACCTTCTGTCATAACCGCCGAACTTTTCATTTGTATTACCTCTCATATCTCTTTTATATTTCCTGCAACCATACACCGCATACATACTCACTCTATAGAATTGGAGAAAAAAAATACTCCCTGAACTGGGAGTACCTCTCATGATGTCTATCAAGCTGCCTAGCGGAATCGAACCGCCGACCTCCGCCTTACCAAGGCGACGCTCTACCGACTGAGCCAAGGCAGCACGCATATTCGATATGCAACATTGATACTATACAATACCTAATGTGGTTTTGTCAATAAGATTTTCCACAAATTTTACCACAAATTTTTCATGAAATTTTTCAGATTCAGATTTCAACCATTCAGATTTCAGCACTTACCGTTTCTCATTCTCCAGAATCTTCTCTGTCTTACTTTTAATCCGCTGAAGAGCATTATCAACCGTCTTCGGACTCTTATCCAGCAGACGGGCGATGGTCTTATAATCAGTTCCCAGAAGATGCAGGTACAGAACACGGTTCTCAAGATCGCTTAGACTCTCCTCCAGTTTCGTCTCTAATAATTCTGCATATTCCCGACTGACCAGCAATTCTTCAGGATTACTCTCTCCGCCGGCCTCCATAGTATCCATCAGCGCCCCCTGCTCTCCTGTCTTCTCATAGAGGGAGACGTAACTGTTAAGCGGGCTGTGTTTCTTACGCTTAGATGCTTCAATGGCAGAGTACATCTGCCTGGTGATACAGAGTTTGGCGAAACTAAAAAAAGAGGTCTCCTGCTCCACATTATAATCCTGCACTGCTTTAAACAAGCCAATCATCCCCTCCTGGATCAGATCATCATTCTCTCCGCCCAGCAGGTACATGGCATTGGCTTCTTTTCGCACCAGGTTCTTATATTTTTCCATGATATAATCAATGATGTTCTTATCACCTTTTCGGAGATTGCAGATCAATTGTTCATCCGTCATCTGTCCATAGTTCGCCATCTTCTCCTCCATATTTTTATATCGTTAATCGCTGTCTTACAACCTCATACGCAAGTACTCCCGCTGCCACAGATGCATTCAGAGAGTCAATATCTCCCTTCATAGGGATACTCGCCACAAAATCACAGGTTTCCTTCACCAGGCGGCTGACGCCTTCTCCTTCATTCCCTATCACAAGTCCAATCGGGCCGGTCAGATTCAGATCATACATTTTCTCGCCGCCCATGTCGGCACACACGAACCACAGTCCCTGCTCCTTTAACTCTTCCATCGTCTTCTTCAGGTTGGTGACCTTTGCTACTGGAGTATAATTCAGTGCTCCTGCCGATGTCTTAGCCACGGTAGCCGTAAGCCCTACTGCCCGGCGCTTCGGGATGATGACTCCATGAGCACCTGCCAGATTCGCCGTACGGATGATAGCGCCTAAGTTATGCGGATCTTCGATATTGTCCAGCAAAATCAGAAATGGATCTTCGCCCTTTTCTTTCGCTAATGCCAGCATGTCCTCAACCTCCGCATACTCGTAAGCCGCTGCATATGCAATGACCCCCTGATGCCTGCCCGTCTCGGACAACTGAGATAACCGCTCCTTCGTTACGAATTGAAGGATGATATCATGCTTTTTGGCTTCTCTTATAATCGTCCTCACCGGACCATCCTGACAGCCATCTAAAACTAATAGTTTATCGATCGGTCTGCCAGAACGGAACGCTTCCAGAACTGCATTACGACCTTCAATCATATTCGGATTACTCTCCTGGCTTCTGTCCATACCTTCCTTCTGGCTTCTATCTTGCTTTCTGTTTTCATTTTTATTTGCCGTTTTATAAGTTTCTTTTTTCATAAAGGACTCCTTATACGCTCTATTCTTTTTCTTTCAGACTGTCTAACCCTATTTTAACCAGATCAAGCATCCTTTTCCACTCTTTTTTCAGATACAGATATCCCAGCAATGCCTCGAAGCCGGTTGCCCTGCGGTAGTCTGTAATGGACTGATTCTTTGCCGGGGAAACACTCTTTGCATTCCTGCCCCGTTTGTATATCGCGTGTTCCTCCTCCGTCAAGTGTTCCTGCATGGTCCGCATCATGCGTGACTGAGCGGAAGCCTGTACCAGGGCGCTGGTCTCCTTGTGGAGTTTCTGAACCTGCTGATTTCCTTCATTCACAATTAAGGACTTAATGATCAAGTCATAAATACTGTCACCGATATACGCCAAAGTAAGAGGTGAATACGCTCCTGCATCCACCTCTTTCATCTGGAATCGTTCCTGCATATATGAGTCAAACTGCCAATCTACGCTTTTTTCCATTGCACTCCTTCTCTCGTATCCTTAAGAATAATTCCTTTTGCCAGTAACTCGTCACGGATTGCATCTGCCCTTGCGAAGTCTTTCGCTTTTCTTGCTGCCTGACGCTCTTCGATCAACTTCTCGATATCTTCTGCCAAGATTTCTTCCTCTTTATCCACAATCAATCCGAGAACATCCGTCAGTTTCACCAGAAGGTCGAATAATTTCTGAAGATATTCCTTAGAACTGTCTGCGCTTGCTGTTGTATTGATGTATTTTACCAGTTCAAAGATAGCGGCAACTGCATCTGCGGTGTTAAAGTCATCTTCCATGGCTGTCTCGAAGCCCTGTACAAATTCATCAGTCTTCGTATAATTAGAGGTCTCTTCTTCTGTCATTGCTTCCGTCTTAGCATTCCCCATCAGGAACTTCAGATTATCTGCTGCGTTGACAATACGCTCCAGACCATTCTTGGATGCCTCCATCAGATCTGCGCTGAAGTTAAGCGGGCTTCTGTAGTGCGCACTTAACATGAAGAAACGAAGCACCTGAAGATCATACTGCTCACTGATCTCACGAACAGTACGGAAATTGCCAAGAGACTTGCTCATCTTGTGATTGTCAATATTCAGAAATGCATTGTGCATCCAGTATCTTGCGAATTCCTTGCCATTCGCCGCCTCACTCTGGGCGATCTCATTTTCATGGTGTGGGAATACAAGATCCTCTCCACCGGCATGGATGTCGATCTGCTCGCCTAAGTATTTCTTAGACATAACGGAACATTCAATGTGCCATCCCGGACGTCCGTCACTCCATGGAGACTCCCATGCTGGTTCGCCTTCCTTCTTCGGCTTCCATAATACGAAATCCAATGGATCTTCTTTCTCATCTTCTCCGGTTACCAGAAGAGAACGTTCGCCAGAACGCAGATCATCTAAGTTCTTATGAGATAATTTCCCATAATCCTTGAACTGTCTGGTGCGGAAATATACGGTTCCGTTCTTCTCGTAAGCATATCCCTTCTCAATCAGAGTACCAATCATGTCTACCATGCCGCAGATCTCTTCGGTTGCAAGCGGATGCTTGGTGGCCGGTTTTACATTCATTCCTTCCATATCCTTCTTGCATTCTGCGATATAGCGCTTGGATATCTCATCTGCAGATACCCCTTCTTCGATGGCTTTCTTGATAATCTTGTCATCTACATCTGTAAAATTGGATACGAAGTTCACATCATATCCTTTGTATTCGAAATATCTTCTTACGGTATCGAATACAATCATTGGTCTTGCGTTACCGATGTGAATGAAGTTGTAGACAGTAGGTCCGCAGACATACATCTTTACCTTTCCTTCCTCCAAAGGTACGAATTCTTCTTTTCTCTTAGACAGTGTGTTGTACAGTTTCATAGCCTACTCTTTCTCCTTTTTCTTTTCTCAATCTATCTATATTTTATTGTATCCCAAACTCATCACCGGGATATCTGCTCTTCCGTCTCTGACGTATCCGTCTCCTGCTGATCCAGAATCTCGATATCATCGGTTCTCATGCATCTCATGCGTTTCTCCATCTCCAGGATCTGCCTGTGCATACGCAGGTTATCCGCCTGTAATTCTCGGATATCATTGCTGATTGGGTCTGGCAGATGTACCTGATCCATATCCATGCGCGGAATCTTCTGATCACCCATCTTTACGATCCGCCCCGGTACGCCTACTACCGTACAATTCGGCGGCACTTCTTTTAATACCACGCTTCCGGCACCGATCTTGGAATTCTCACCGATCTTAAAAGAGCCTAAGACCTTGGCTCCGGCGCTTACCATAACATTGTCGCCCAACGTTGGATGACGCTTTCCCTGTTCTTTGCCGGTTCCTCCCAAAGTAACTCCCTGATACAGTGTTACATTATCACCAAGTTCAGCTGTCTCGCCGATGATGACTCCGCTTCCGTGGTCAATGAACAGTCCTTTTCCAATGGTAGCACCAGGATGTATCTCAATCCCTGTCTTCCTTACCGCACGCTGGGACACCCACCGGGCAAGGAAATAATGTTTCTTCAGGTATAACTTATGTGCCACGCGGTAGCGCAGGATGGCTTTAAAACTTGGATACAGGAACACCTCCATATTCGACTTGATCGCCGGGTCTCGTTCCCGTATGACCTGGATTTCTTCCTTAATATAGGATATGATACCCATAATAATCTCTCCTTTTCAATTATGCAATACATTGATTTCTTTTGTGCATTGGAGACTACTTGTTTCCCGTGATATAAAAAAACTCCGTCTCTCAATCTGTTCTTAAGAGACGAAGTTACTCCGCGGTTCCACTCTTATAGAGAATATCATTCGTATAAATATCCCCCACTCGATACACGTAACGTGTGTAATCCCGTATCCGGCTACTTGGCAGTTCATTCATCAGCCCTTTCACCGAATCAACTCCCGGACGCACTTCACAGGTACTTTGTTTAAAACTGCTTTCAGCCGATGACAGTTTCTCTCTGTTAACTCCATAATCTGCTACTCTTTCCGTTCAATGTTTTTGTCGCTATAGGATATATAATATGTGAAAATAGTGAATTTGTCAATTGGGGACACCACTTTTTTAAAAAGGGACAGGGCAAATCGAATCGGGGACGGGGGCATTGAAATCGAAAAAACCCCCGTCCCCAATTGACTACCACCTTATCTCTACCTTGAACAGGTCCGCCTCTGTCTCAATCTTGAACTTCCCTTTCTGCAATTCCACAAAACTCTTCGCAATCGCAAGTCCAAGCCCTGAGCCTTCTGTATTCCTTGATGCATCTCCTCTTACGAACCGCTCCGTAATCTCCTCAGGATTGAAATTCAATTCCGCTGCGGATACGTTCTTCATCCGCACCACAGTTTCCTGTCCTTCTTTTACAATCTCGATGTACACCCTTGTATGCGGCATTGCGTATTTTATGATATTGATAAGAAGATT
The DNA here is from genome assembly GCF_050313795.1 of Bariatricus sp. SGI.154. Classification (NCBI taxonomy): domain Bacteria; kingdom Bacillati; phylum Bacillota; class Clostridia; order Lachnospirales; family Lachnospiraceae; genus Bariatricus; species Bariatricus sp. SGI.154. Next base: position 16,955 of record NZ_JBNPMC010000017.1, on the reverse strand, counting down.
TTCGAACACCCGGTAGGTCTTCTGGCTGTCGAGAGACGCGATTACCTTGACTTCCGGATACGTACAGCGGAAATCAAGCCCTGCCTCCGTAATCTTATCTTCCATCTCCAGTTTCACCTGCTTAAAGAGGTTCACCACATCTACATCTACAATATTCAGCGTTACATTCTTACTGCTCGCTTTGCTGATCTCAAACAGATCTTCAATCAATACTTTCAGGCGCAGAGATTTGCGCTCCAATACTTCTATATAATCCTTCCGCTTCTCTTCGTCCTTTTCTTCCTTCAGAAGATTCACATAAGTGATGATCGCCGTCAGCGGAGTCTTCAAGTCATGGGACACATTGGTGATAAGTTCCGTCTTCATCCGCTGGCTCTTCACCTCTTCATCCACCGCTTTCTTGAATCCTTTCTGAATCTTCTGCATCTCTGTCTTAAATGGATTGAACACCCCAAGATCTTCGGTAATCTCTGCTTCCAGATTGCCTTCTGCTATCTCGCCTGTCGCTTTCAGAAGAATCGCATATTTCTCCTGCAGATCATTATAATATTTTCGCAGAATAAAGAATAGTATTACGGAATAGACTACCAGTGCCATGATTCCAAATACCCACATGCTGCATACCACTGCCAGAATCACGAAGTTGCACAGCACGATCTTAAGTATGGCTGCATTGCTCTTTTCACTCAGATCAATGTTCTCCAGTGAATGATAGACTCTGCCAATCCAGCCTCTCACCTTTGCTCCGGCAGCCCTTACTGTTTTTTTCATCCAGTTCCAGGCACGTATGATATATTTCCAATAATGGCACAAAAGCGTTCTTTCCTTCACATATGTGCGAATTCCCAGAATATATACATCCCTTACACATGTCGCCGCCCAATAAACTACCGAGAATATAATCACCCACACACAGAAATCAAACATGTCTGCCATGCCGTCCCGCCTTTCCAACATCCACCCAAAGTTGTTGAATAGCAGCACCATTGCCGTTCCGAGTACACCAATCACAATTTCAAACGGTGCCCGGAATACCTTCTCCCTTCCAATACTCCATGAAGGTATCATCGGATAGACAAATGCTGCCGCCGCCACAGCCAGCAACAGAAGAATCACAATATTCCCTGCCGCATCCGGCACATGATATCCCATATAATAATCGTTATCCATATACATCTGAAGATTCTCATCCGTCATAGCATAGATGTAAGTTCTGTTCTTAGGAATCTCCGCCGCATAAGTCTCCCACGTCTCTTCTCCTTCGTTATAGATCTCACGCTCCCATTGCTGATCGTCGTACTCGTTGATAATCTTACGAAGTTCAACGCTTTGATCCGCCTTATACAGACTCTGTTCAATCCTTGCATCCGGATTGCCATTCTCATCATACTCAACAACAATCCCCAACGCAAAATCCGACAGATTATTCTCTGTCACCGTCCGCTCCGAGTTGGCTGTGCTCTTCGCGACAACCTTTCCATCCTCGTTCTCTACCCGGTAATCCAGAAATGGATACAGACTTTCAAACCGCTCCATCTCCTCACTAAAATTATTATTTAGAATCTCTTTTACATTGTCCGGCACCTCTTCTCTGGCGCCTTCCGTATTATACAGAATATATCCCGCATCAATAAAATTCTTCAAGAATTCCTGTGAAGTATATGCCGAACGATTCAGATTCTCCAGCATCTTCGAACTGTCCTGATACCAGCCCCGATACTCATTCATTATGAAAAATACCGGCACCAGTATCGTCACGATCATCAATAAGATTGCTGACTTACGCTTGCTTTTCAATTTTATACCCAACGCCCCACACCACCTTCAAATATTTTGGTTCTTTTGGATTAATCTCTATCTTCTCACGGATATTTCTCACATGCACCATAATGGTATCCGTGTTCACAGCCCGTTCATTCCACACCCATTCATAGATCTCATCCGCAGAAAACACTCTTCCCGGATTCTTCATAAGCAGGAGCAGTATCTTATATTCCGTCGGCGTCATCTTCACCGGCTCGCCGTCCACCGTCACCTCCACGGCATCCTCATTCAGTTCCAGGCCGCCAATCGTATGCACATTCTCCGCCTTCTCTTTGCCGCCCAGTTTCTCCATAAACTTACGGTAACGCCGCATCTGTGAATTCACCCTTGCCAGAAGTTCCATCGGGGTAAATGGTTTCGTCACGTAATCGTCCGCCCCCATGTTAAGCCCCATGATCTTATCCACTTCGTCTGACTTCGCAGACAGGAAGATCACCGGGAAATCATATTTCTCCCTTAACTTTATGGTCATCTGGATACCATCCATCCTTGGCATCATCACATCCACAATTGCCAGATGGATTTCTTCTCTGCCTATGATCTCAAGTCCCTCCACACCGTCTGCCGCCTGATACACTTCGTATCCCTGGCTTCTCAAATATATCTCCACACCTTCGCGGATCTCCTTATCATCTTCCACAACTAATACATGAACGTCAGTTTCTTCGGAATATGTCTTGGTCCCAGCGGACCATCCATGGCAATCGCAATACTCCTTTTTCGCTCTTTCATGGACGCCAGGAGTTCCTTTAAAGTTCCTGCATTGCAGAAGCCATAGCCGATCCTGACCGCCTTTCCCCCACATTTTTCCAAAAGATACTGGATGTATTCTCCCCGCTCATCCGCGGTCACCAATACCGATACATCCGCATTCTGTCTCGCAATATATCGAAGTACCAGATTCATGGCATAACTATCCTCATGCCAGAATCCAACAATATTATGGCACGAGAAAGCCTTCGGCTGCTGCCACTCAATCTTCACCGTCTTCTCAAGAAGCCTTAAATAGCCGTAGAAAAGATGACACAACATGCTTCTTTTCATATGTTTCCTCTCCATAAGCCTCATTCCTCCATTCTCTTTCTAATGCCATCCGATAGCATCTCTCTGCCTGAAACGCAATACTGTCCATCCTGTAATCTCCTGCCGTCTTTGCAGCACCACTCCTAAGGCGTTCCATCTCCTCTGCATTCCGAAGCATACTTTCTACCCGAGTCGCGAATTCTTCCTCCGCCTCTCTGGCAAGGTATCCATTCTCTCCGTCTCTTACGATATCATTCACTCCGCAAGCCGATACCGCCACCACCGGAAGTCGCGCTGCCATAGCCTCCGCCAGCACGATTCCCTGCGTCTCGGACTTGGAGGTGAACAAAAATACATCGCTTGCGAACAGATAATCCTTTACTTCCTGATTCGGAACCTGCCCGGCAAATACCACAGCATCTGCAATCCCTAATTCCTTCGCATAGCATTCCAGCCCTTGACGCTCAGCGCCATCTCCAATCAGCATCATGCAGAAATCATTTCCCAAACGGTCCTTTAGTTTCCGTATACATCTAAGCATAAAATACAGGTTCTTCTCTTTATCCAGCCGCGATACCGTACAGAGAAGGCTTCTTCTCCCCCGCAGATAACGGCTTCTTATCTCGCCGGAACGTTTTGTATCCTCTTCATATGCATTATCTGCAATCCCCGTCGGCAACACCTTCACTGGCACCTGTATCTTCTGTTCTTCCAGGTAATCTTGCATCCCTGTGGAGGGTGCAAATATCAGGTCACATTGCTTCATGTAAGCCGCCATATAATGTGGAAGAAGTTTCTTGCCCTGCTCCCAATATCGATGTGTGACCTCCTGATCATTTTTCTTGGAGGACTTCACAAGATAATGGAGATATTCTTCGTATCTCGTATGGTAAGTATAGACGAGCGGAATCTTGTATTTCCGGCTAAGATGCATTGCCACATTGCCAATCAGCATAGGCTGGTGTACATGAATCAGGTCAAAATCCTGCCATTCGAACTCCTCCCGAATCCTTGGATCGAATATATTCGGTACCACCATTCCATTTTTCAGCCTCTTTTCATAAGAGCGATAACGGACCACATCATGCTCCCACAACTCAGTTTCCGCTTCATCATACTCCGGCGCAAAGATGCACACCTCATGTCCTCTTCTCCTTAGCCCCTCTGACAATCGCTCCACCGAGATTGGGACTCCTCCTACAAAGGGTTTATAATTATTAGTCATCATTGCAATCTTCATGTCTTTCCCCCTCTTTCTTAAGCAAAAAGGCTCCATACGGTATCCCCCAGGAAATATCCTGCCCCGACAAATACCAGATTCCACACGAACACTCCAAGCGCAGAACTTACGGTATATCTACCGAATTCCATCGAAATCATACCTGCCGGTATAGAGATCAGCGTCCTCACCATTGGTACCAGTTTCGCAATAAAAACTCCGATAGCGCCTTTTCTTCGCAGTGTATCCACATTCTTCTCAATCAATTCCTTGTGTTTTGGAAACTTCCGAATATAGAATCTTAAAAATGCTTCTCCACCCAGCCTTCCAAGAAAATATAAGATCCAGCTGCCCGTCAACCCAGCCGCTACTGAAAGTGCCAGCACCAGCTGGAAACTAATCTCACCTCTGGCTGCCCAGATACCCGCAAGCGGCATGATCACACCAGCGGGGAATCCAGGAAGATTCATATATTCAAGTAAAACTATTAGAAAGACAAATATGGCTCCATATTGGGTAAAATATTGGGTAAGTGCCTGAACTGTCATATAGAACTCCTCCTTTGCTTTCTGATAGTATAAGCATAAAGCAGAAATCTTAAGAGAGAGGGGATGAAAATCTAAAGATATTCTAAAGATGGGAATTTTATTCATGAAGAGTATATGTGGAGTGTACGTCAGAGAGGGGCAGTATGGGCGTTCGCATCCGACTCCAATCGCCTACAATCCGTAGGTTCAAAAGAGGTCTGAAATTAGGCATCGACTATAGCGGACGCAAAATCTTGATGATTTTCCGCCCACGATAGTCTGGACTTCTGTACTGGTAGTACAGAAGCCCTCCTAATTTCAGACCTCTTTTTCACCAACGGCTTGTACGGCTCTTCTACGGATACGAACGCCCATACTGCCCCTCTCTGCCTGACATTCTTCTATATGACTCTTCATGAACTGTGGGGATTCCTGGCGGGGTGCAAGGGGGAACGGTATTGGCTGGAAATGGTAGTTGCTCCTCGTCAACACAGTTCCACGCGCATCCTTCGCCAGGAATCCTCCCAATGGAGAAAGGCTTGAGATTATGGAGATGTCAGGTGAAGCAGAAGAAGATGGCTGGCTCTGAGGGCGTTAAGTAAGTGTTACAAGGCGTTAGCATAAGAATCCCCGTAGATTGGCATGAGGCTTTGACTTCACGTCAAAGACGAAAGAGTACTCGAACTGCGAAATCATCAAGATTTCGGAGTGCGTGTACTCGGTTGCCAATCTACGGGGATTCTTACGCTTACACCTTGTTAACGAAACGCCCGGTCTCAGAGCCAGCCATCTTCTTCTGCTTTACCGTACACTTTCCAAGAATCTATTTTCTTCATTAAATTCTCCAGTTACTACTTCCTACACAACTTCATTCAAGTAGATCTGTGACAGTGGAACGATCTTCTCCATCTCCCCCTTCATCCTCTCTGACATCTCCACGCCGTCTTCCAGGCAGACTTCCTCCACCGTCTTTGCTCCGAATACCAGGCTTGCAAGTGCTGCTGCCGTGATAGTGCCTTCGCTGTTCTCAGGCTTTCCTTCCATGAGCATAACACCGGAGAATTCCGTACCTGTGATCACGACACATCTATTGTTCTCCTCAATAATCGGGTCTGTTATACGGAAACATGTCCCCATGAAAGAACGCAAAGAAAGTGCCATCAGCATTCTGCGAGCATCTACGATCCTTATCATAATCTTAGGTTTTTCCATGTCCTCCTGCGGAAACCATCCTCGGCAGTCTACAATTTTGCCGTCTTTTCGATAGATTTTGAGACTGCTGCCATCACTTGCGTACTCAAGAAGCACTCTCTGATAATATGCTTCATCACGAATTGCGAATATCTGCTTATGCTCTGCCAGATATGCATTCGCGAACTCTGCCAGTTCTCTGCAGTCCTCTGCAGTCGCATTCTGAATAGTCACTTTGGACTTCTCCGTTTCCTCTCTTTCCTCTTCTTTGTAATATCTTTTGTCCTGCTCGTATACGGTTCGGAAATCAAACGGAAGATAGATGCTCTCCGATGCCGGCATCAGGAAGGTAAACGCTTCACCCGACTTATACATATCCCGAAGGGATTCCTTTAGAAGTGCTGCCATGTATCCTCTTTTTCTATATTCCTTCTGCGTCGCAACGGCTACGATATAATTGACATCTTTTTCACTGCCATTGACATACATATGATATGGATTCAGATGAAGCATAGAGCGGATTTTACCATCCTCTTCTACCACATAGATCTGATTATCCTTCGTTTTTTCCGTATAGTAATAGTCTACGAAGTTCTGACTATCCTCGTGAAAAACCTCCTCATACAGCGGTCTGCTGTCTGCGTTCTCCTGCACTTCCAATTTTCTGACTTTCATACAACTCTTCCTCTCTATTTATTACTACTTATTACTATTTATTTCCTTTTACCCATTGCCTGCAATTCATTATAGAGAAAAGCCCCTGCTCAGGGGCTTCTACTCATTCTCTTACTCACATACTGTTTCTTATCGCTATGCCACCTTACTCTGTTTCCTGCGCATGAGGACAGCCACTACAACCAGCGCATCTTCCCTCTTCAGGACCTACTGCATAACTGTAATTCGCTATGGTATCCAGGCTTGCAATTGCCTGAGATGAGATTCCTTCTCCACTTCCCGTAAATCCAAGACCTTCTTCTGTAGTTGCCTTAACATTCACCTGGCTTACTTCAATGTGTAATGCCTCAGCAATATTCCGGCGCATCTGCTCGATATGTGGTGCCATCTTCGGGTGCTGTGCAATAATAGTGGCATCAATATTGCCAATCACGTACAGTTCCTCTTCGATTAATTTCCCCACATGCTCCAATAACTTGATACTGGAGGCTCCTTTATACTGAGGGTCTGTATCGGGAAAATGCTTTCCAATATCTCCAAGTGCTGCTGCCCCAAGAAGTGCATCCATGATCGCATGCAGCAATACATCTGCATCTGAGTGTCCAAGAAGCCCTTTCTCATAGGGAATCTTAACTCCGCCAAGAATCAAATCTCTATCTTCTACCAACTTATGAACATCATAGCCCATTCCTACACGCATCGCCTACTCCTCTTTTCCTGAAATCTCTTGTCCTGAACTTATAGTATCTTCTATTTTCGTTGTTTCTATTACTTTCTCTTCTTCCTGTTCCTCCGTAATTGCTTCTGCCACACTTGGTTTGGCCGAATTTTTCTGCAAATCCTCCTCTTTGTCATCCCGCCATATATCCACATAATCATGTTTCACATATTTTTTCAATGCCTGAACGCACCATATGCCTCCCACTACCATAAAGATAATACTAATAATCAGATAGATTACATAATTATCCGGCCGCTTGGCAATCACATCACGGGCAACATCAAAGCCAATATATGCCAGATATCCGCCTGCAACGATTCTCATCATTAACTGTCCTTTTCTCATGAAACTGAATTCCTCCTTGTTCTTTCATTGCTCTTTTTCTTCTTTCTCTATATTTTCTCAGATGATATTCTTGTTTCCATCCATATTTTCTTTACATGATTTGTATTATATATGATTTCCAATTTTTTGTATATAGACTATTTTTAGAAAACAAAAAAGCCTGTAAATACAGACTTTTTGCAGTAGCGGGAACTGGATTTGAACCAGCGACACCACGGGTATGAACCGTGTGCTCTAGCCAACTGAGCTATCCCGCCATATTCTATTATTACAACATCTTCTGTTGTAATGGGACCAATAGGGCTCGAACCTATGACCCCCTGCTTGTAAGGCAGGTGCTCTCCCAGCTGAGCTATGATCCCGTTTTTTCAAGTTCCTATCTCGAACCTGCTTCGCTATTATACAATTATAATTCACTACTTGTCAACACCTTTTTACAATTTTTTTATTTTTTTCCATTTTCCATTTACATATATTTTCCAAGTAATTCCTGCAATTCGTTCAAAAGGACTAAACTTTTTTATCCAAATAGTGTAAAATATCTCAATAAGAAATTCTTGAATAAGGAGTGTCGATTATAATGAACCCAACCGTTAGTATTATCGTACCCGTATACAATGCAGAAGATACCATTTCGCGTTGTATTGATAGTATCCTCAATCAGGATTATACAGATTTTGAACTTCTGCTTGTCAACGATGGTAGCAAAGACGCTTCCGGTAGTATCTGTGATAAATATGCTGCCGAAGACTCCCGCGTCCATGTCATACACAAAGAAAATACCGGTGTATCTGATTCCCGCAATCTTGCGTTAGACCGGGCACGTGGAACCTACCTACAATTCCTGGACAGTGATGACTGGATCACTCCCAATGCTACCGGGCTTCTGGTACAAGCCGCCGAACGTTTTCACTGCGATCTGGTCATATCTGATTTCTACCGGGTAGTTGGAGAACGCGTTTCTCATAAGGGTGATATCGAAGATGACTGTGTTATGACGCGGGAAGAATTCGCTTCACACATGATTGAGAATCCTGCCGACTTCTATTACGGTGTACTTTGGAACAAATTATTTCGCAGAGAGATCATCGAACAGCATCATCTTCGCATGGATTCTGACATCAGCTGGTGCGAAGACTTTATGTTTAACCTGGAATATATCCGCCATGCAGACGTATTCTATGCATTGCAGGTACCAATCTATTATTATGTGAAGACCAAGGGTTCCCTCGCCAGTCAGGGCATGAGCATCACCAAGACCATTAAGATGAAACTCATGGTATTTGAATATTATAATAATTTCTATAAACATGTACTGGACGAAGATGATTATGAGAAGAACCGACTTCAGGTCTATCGCTTCCTGGTGGACGCTGCCAATGACGGTGCCGTACCACCTTCGATTCTACCCGGTTCTAAGAAATTAGGCGAAGAACGTAGCCTGGTATCCACAGAAGCCATAGTTGAAGAAGGCTTCCTCATGGATGACTACCGTAATCGCAAGCTTCTGGATTACTACTTGGAACCTATTGCCATCAAGAACGACCTGACTCTGGACGAGACACGATTGCTTCTGTATCTGAACCAGCCTCACCATAGCAGCAACCGCCGGGAACTCGCTGATTTTACCAATATGTCTTCCCAAAGCCTGTCTCTTCGCCTTCAAAGACTTTCTGCCAAGGGATTTCTAAAAATAGAAAACCATCGAAGCACGAAACAGTTTAACATTCTGTTCCTGCCTGCTTCTGCACCGATCCTGGAAGAAATCGATGCTGCACAGAGCCAATATGATCAGGTGCGTTTTGCTGGATTTACAGAAGATGAACTAATCCAATATGCATATTTTACTGAAAAGATCAAACAGAATATTCAAAAGCAGTTATAAACAATGTCGCAGACTGGCGAAAAACGCCTGTCTGCGACATCATACGTCGAATCATTATATCTGAATCTTATCGAATCAATCTCCTACACGATTCCCTGAGCGGTCATAGCGTCTACAACCTTCTCAAATCCTGCGATGTTAGCACCTACAACGTAGTTGCCTGCTGCACCATAACGCTCTGCAGCATCAGCCATATTATGGCAGATATTGATCATGATGTTCTTAAGTTTCGCATCTACCTCTTCGAATGTCCAGCTCAAACGCTCACTGTTCTGGGACATCTCAAGTGCAGATGTAGCAACACCACCTGCGTTCGCTGCTTTTCCTGGTGCGAATAATACGCCATGCTCCTGTAAGTACTCTGTTGCTTCTAATGTAGTAGGCATGTTTGCACCTTCTGCAACTGCGATACATCCATTCTCTACTAACATCTTAGCATCTTCTAAGTGAAGTTCGTTCTGGGTCGCACATGGAAGAGCGATATCTACCTTGATAGACCATACGCCGCGTCCTTCATGATACTCAGAATTCGGACGGTATTTCTTGTACTCTGTCAGTCTTGCACGGTTAACTTCTTTGATTTCTTTCAATGCTTCTACATCGATTCCTTCCGGATCATATACCCAGCCATTAGAATCGCTGACTGTTACGACTTTAGCACCCAACTGCTGTGCTTTCTGTGTTGCGTAGATTGCAACATTACCAGAACCGGATACTGCAACTGTCTTACCTGCGAGTTCCTGTCCGTTGATCTTCAGCATCTCCTCTGTTAAGTACAGAAGACCATAACCTGTAGCCTCAGTTCTTGCCAGAGATCCGCCGTAACTTAATCCCTTACCTGTCAGCACGCCTTCGTATACGCCTCTGATTCTCTTATACTGACCGAACATGTATCCGATCTCTCTTGCGCCTGTTCCGATATCACCTGCCGGAACGTCTGTATCAGCACCGATATATTTGCAAAGTTCTGTCATGAAACTCTGGCAGAATGCCATCACTTCTCTGTCTGATTTGCCCTTCGGGTCAAAGTCAGAACCACCTTTACCTCCACCGATCGGAAGACCTGTCAGGGAGTTCTTGAAGATCTGCTCGAATCCAAGGAACTTGATGATTCCAAGGTTAACGGATGGATGAAGACGTAAGCCCCCCTTGTATGGTCCGATTGCACTGTTAAACTGTACACGATAACCTGTGTTTACCTGAACCTGTCCCTTATCATCTACCCACGGAACGCGGAACTTGAACTGTCTCTCTGGTTCTACCAGTCTCTCAAGCAGGGCGTCTTTTCTGAATTTTTCTTCATTCGCCTCTACTACCACTCTCAATGACTCCAATACTTCTTTTACTGCCTGGTGGAATTCTGGCTCAGCAGGGTTCTTTGCCACTACTTTTTCCAGGACTTCCTCAACATATGACATACCTTTCTACCTCCTAAATGCAATTTCCTTCAAAGTGCGCCTCTATACAAAACATCCCAATTGCCTTATACAAAAAAGCGAGTAGACAAAGCCTACTCGCTCTCGACGCTTTTGTCCTTTAACATTGTAAAGGATTTCTCTATAGAACACAAGGATTTTTTTAGATTTTTTTGCATTTTATGCAATTTTTACCTTTCGTTCTTTCATTTATATCAGTTTTTCATCTATTTTCTTCATCTTTTTTAAATTATTGATGAAACAGAGTGCCATCCAAATTTCATTTTTTACTTAAAGTACTCTACTCCTGACTCGAAGATCTTCAGATCCTGCTCTCCATAGATATTCATAGCCACAGAACGTGCACGTCTCTCAGAGTGTGCCATCTTACCGAATACTCGTCCGTCCGGGCTTGTGATACCTTCAATTGCACAGTAAGAACCGTTGACATTCCACTCTTCATCCATGGTGATATTGCCTTCCGGATCACAGTACTGGGTTGCAACCTGTCCATTAGCAAATAATTTCTCAAGCCACTCTTTATTGGCTACGAAACGTCCTTCGCCGTGAGATGCCGGGTTCGTGTATACGCCGCCAAGTTCCGCTTTTTGAAGCCATGGAGACTTGTTGGTTACCACCTTCGTGTACACCATCTTGGAGATATGGCGTCCGATGGTGTTATAAGTCAGTGTCGGTGCATCCGCATCCTGACCGGTAATCTGTCCATTTGGAACCAGTCCCAGTTTTACAAGCGCCTGGAAACCATTACATACACCAAGTACCAGTCCGTCACGCTCGTTCAGAAGTTTTTCTACTGCTTCTTTCATCTTCGCATTCTGGAATGCTGTTGCGAAGAATTTTGCAGATCCATCCGGCTCATCACCTGCACTGAATCCGCCTGGGAACATGATAATCTGTGACTGGTCTATGGCTTCTTCGAATACATTTACCGAATCAATAATATCAGCAGCACTCATATTCTTGAATACTCTTGTAATCGTCTTCGCACCTGCTCTCTCGAATGCCCTGGCACTGTCGTACTCGCAGTTGGTTCCCGGGAATACTGGGATGAATACGGTAGGCTGTGCAATCTTATGGTTACAGATATAGATATTCGATGTCTCATAGAGTCCTGTCTCTACCTTTTCATCCTGCCCTGCTGCGCCGGAATTCGTTGGGAATACCTTCTCTAATGTTCCCTTCCATACTGCTTCTGCATCAGAAAGCGCGATCACAACATCTTTGTAAGCAAGTACTGGCTCTTCTGTTACTTCACCGATCACAGTATAAGTAATGTTAAGTTCACCCACCTTGTCTGCCGGAACTTCCGCAATGATATCGCCAAATGCCGGTGCGAACAGATCTCTTTCATCTACATTGTGCTCAATCTTCACACCCATTCTGTTACCGAATGCCATCTTGCTGACCGCAGATATGATACCATGTCTGTCAAGGGCATATGCAGATACGATCTTGCCACTGTGAATATCTTCTGTGAACTTTGCATACTGCTCCATCACTTTCTCGTATACCGGGATATCATATTCATCTGTCTCGATACGAAGCCATACTAATTTATTACCAGCCGCTTTCAATTCCGGTGTGATAATATCTTTTTCTGCAGCTACATCTACAGCAAATGACACCAGTGTCGGCGGAACGTCAATATCCTCGAAGGTTCCGGACATACTGTCCTTTCCTCCAATGGATGGCAGTCCAAATCCAAGTTGGGCATTATAAGCACCTAAAAGTGCTGCAAATGGCTGGCTCCATCTGTGCGGATCTTCTGTCATACGACGGAAATATTCCTGAAACGTGAATCGGATCTTGCTGTGATCTCCACCTGCTGCCACAATCTTTGCCACAGACTCTGTCACCGCATAGATTGCTCCATGATATGGGCTCCATGTAGACAGATATGGATCAAAACCATAACTCATCATAGTTACGGTATCACAATCTCCTGTAAGCACCGGAAGTTTTGCCACCATCGCCTGTGTCTCTGTCATCTGGTATTTTCCGCCATGAGGCATGAATACGGATGCCGCTCCGATAGATCCGTCAAACATCTCTACCAGACCTTTCTGAGAGCATACATTCAAGTCTTTCAGAGTCTCTATCCATTTTTCTTTTACATCTCTAACTTCTTCTCTTCCGAGAATACTGTCTTTGCGATTCGGAATATCAACTGCAACCGTTGTCTCCTGATGCGCTCCGTTAGTATCCAGGAACGCACGGGATAAGTTCACAATCTCCTTGCCTCTCCAGGACAGCACCAGTCTTGGCTCTTCTGTTACTACCGCAACACAGGTTACTTCCAGGTTCTCTTCCTGTGCATAGCCCATGAACTCATCCACATCTTTTGGATCTACAACAACAGCCATACGCTCCTGAGACTCAGAGATTGCAATCTCTGTACCATCAAGACCAGCGTATTTCTTCGGAACCTTATCAAGATCTACTCTCAGACCATCTGCCAGTTCTCCGATTGCAACGGATACACCACCAGCACCAAAATCGTTACACTTCTTGATTAATTTACTAACTTCTTCTCTTCTGAACAAACGCTGAATCTTACGCTCTGTCGGCGGATTACCTTTCTGTACCTCTGCGCCGCAAGTCTCGATAGACTCCTCGGTATGTACCTTGGAAGATCCGGTTGCACCGCCGCAGCCGTCACGTCCGGTACGTCCGCCAAGCAGGATAATGATATCGCCAGGATCAGAAGTCTCACGGATCACTGCGCGTCTTGGCGCTGCACCTAAGACTGCTCCAATCTCCATACGTTTTGCCACATAATTCGGGTGATAGATCTCTTTTACCGCTCCAGTTGCAAGACCAATCTGGTTACCATAAGAACTATACCCATGAGCCGCTTCGCGAACCAGTTTCTTCTGCGGCAGTTTACCCTTCATGGTATCTTTTACAGATACGGTCGGATCTGCCGCGCCAGTTACACGCATTGCCTGATATACATAGGTACGTCCTGACAACGGATCACGGATCGCACCACCAAGGCAGGTAGCCGCGCCACCGAAAGGCTCGATTTCTGTCGGGTGGTTATGTGTCTCGTTCTTGAAGTTCACAAGCCACTCTTCTTCTACACCATCTACTTTAATCGGAACAACGATACTGCAGGCATTGATCTCGTCAGATTCTTCCTGATCGTTTAATTTTCCTTCTTTTTTCAGTTTACGCATTGCCATAAGCGCCAGATCCATCAGGCATACGAACTTGTCCTCTCTACCTTTGAATATCTCACTGTGGTCAGCCAAATACTGCTTATAGGTCTCCTCAATCGGAGCCTTATAGTCACCCTCACCGAATGTTACATCCGTAAGTTCTGTCGAGAATGTCGTATGACGGCAATGATCGGACCAGTAAGTATCCAGTACACGGATCTCTGTCATGGAAGGATCTCTGTCTTCTTCTCCCTTAAAATAATTCTGAATATGAAGGAAATCCTTGAATGTCATAGCAAGTCCCAGGGAATCATACAATTCTTTTAACTTATCCTCTGCCATATCCTTGAATCCCTCAAAGATAATCACATCTGCCGGCTCCTCAAACTGGGTCACCAAAGTCTCCGGCTTCTCCATTCCTGTCTCTCTGGAATCTACCGGGTTGATGCAATGTGCCTTAATTGCTTCAAACTCTTCGCCAGAGATGACTCCATCTGTCCCCTCAATCACATAGGTTGTCGCTGTCTTGATGACCGGCTGCTCATCTTCCTTAATAAACTGTACACACTGTACGGCAGAATCGGCACGCTGGTCAAACTGTCCCGGCAAAAACTCTACCGAAAATACCCTGCACCCTTGCGTAACAGGAAATTCTTCTTTATACAGCGTATCCACCGGTGGCTCTGAGAAGATTCCATTGCATGCCTTCTCAAATGTATCATCAGAGATATTCTCCACATCGTAACGAATCAACACACGTACATTCGCTACATCTTTGATGCCAAGATAACTTCTCACCTCATGTCTCAGGTCATCTGCCTGTACGGCGAATCCTGGCTTCTTTTCCACATACACTCGTCTTACATCACTCATAAATCATCCTCCAATACATGAATTCTACGATTTTCTAGTTTCATTGTAACATATATTTTTTTATTATTAAAATTAATATATCTTAACCATTTTATAATCTGTTCTTATTAGTCTTGTATAAACCTTAACTATCTGCGTTTCAAACGGTATTTCATTATAATCTCCAGCATGTCATACCTCATGCTTTCCCTCATTTTCATGTGATATTCTTCTCCATACCCGAAATACACACCACAGCAGAATCAACATCACGACAAATGTCAGTCCAATTCTAATAACCATATCCGAGAAGAATCCTTCCGGCAGCATCCGGATCATATAATCCGTATCCGGATCAAAAAGCCACAGATCATTAGTAAAAAAGATCCGATGAAATATCGTAAAACACCTTGTAAAATCAATCGAAAACGCAATCGCTAGCAAAACAATGATTCCCAAGAACACACCCACTGCCACAGAATACGCCCTCGGAATCAGATACTTCCAATCTGCCTTCGTAACGATCAATATCAGAATCAACACAACCGCAGCCACCAGACACACCGTTCTCAGTTTCAATCCCCCCAAAAACAGATTCCGCACATCTGCCATATGCAGCCTGTCCTGCTCATTAAAAAAATCCTGCTCCTCCCCCTCAACAGTTGTCACAATCGACAATTCATCCTCTTTTCCAATCAGATAATCCATCATATATTCTGTCACCCGCATCACATCTTCCATCTTCATGCCAAGCGCTTCCGTAACCGTATATTTCTCATACTCCCTCTCATAAAACCCATACTCCGAGTCCCCATAGATCACCAATTGAAAACTACTGATCAACATTGAAATTATAACCATCAACATCGCCACCGCCGCTATAATCCTTACGCCAATCCCCTGTCTTTTTTTCTTACTCAACATATGATCCATTGCCTTTATTTCCACTTCTTTCATAACGCAACTCTCCCATTATAATTCACATTTTAGTCAACAAACAGCAGTTCACCGGAACGTTACTCCGTTTGCGTAAGATATGCTTCTGCTCACAACTGCGTCCGCCGCCAAATTCCAAATTATAATCTTCATCCCCATTCTAACATAATGTTGGTTGTAATTCACTCCTTTTTGACTTATAATACAGTGTAATTATATTAGGAGGACTTATAAATGGATATTAACTATGAATTATATAAAGTGTTTTATTATGTTGCTACAACCTTAAGTTTCTCAGAGGCTTCCAAGCAATTATATATCTCCCAGTCAGCCGTCAGCCAGTCTATCAAGACATTAGAGAAGAAACTGAATCAAACCCTGTTCATCCGAAGCACCAAAAAAGTTCGCCTCACTCCGGAAGGAGAGATCCTGCTGCGCCACATCGATCCAGCCATGAATCTAATCAAACGGGGCGAATCCCAACTCATGGAATCCAGTTCTACCGGAGGGCAGATTCGAATCGGAGCAAGCGACACCATCTGCCGCTATTTCCTGGTTCCTTACCTGGAGAGATTCCACAAAGAGTTCCCCGGCGCACACATAAAAGTGACCAATGCTACCTCTATCCAATGCGTAGAACTACTGGAAAACGGACAGGTTGACCTCATCGTAGTTAATTATCCCAATGCCTATCTTGGAAATGTGTCGAATGTCAAAAAAATCCGCACATTCCGGGACGTGTTCATTGCGAATAATGCCTTTTCAGAATTAAAAGGACAAAAACTTACATTAAAACAACTGCTGAAATATCCAATTCTCATGCTGGACAAAAAAAGCACCACCAGTGAATTCCTCCATGGACTTTTCCAGCAGCATCAACTGGATCTGGTGCCAGAGATTGAACTTAGCAGCAACGATCTGCTGATAGACCTTGCCAGCATCGGACTTGGAATTGCATTTATTCCGGATTATTGTATTCCACATAAGTCTGATAATCTATTTGTCGTGGAGACAGAAGAAGAGTTGCCCGAAAGGGAACTGGCGATTGCCTATAATGATCAGATTCCGGTATCAAAGGGGGCGTTGGAGTTTTTGAAATATTTTTAGGAGGTTTGGGAATTTAGTTCTTTAAGAGTTGTTTGAGAGTGTACGGCATAGAG
>NZ_JBNPMC010000016.1:0-72279 GCF_050313795.1 Bariatricus sp. SGI.154 | reverse complement strand
ATTTAATAAAAAACTGTCTTGACAAAGTGGGTCACTTTAAACTTCTCTATTTTTTTCAATTTTTTCAACCGAATATGCTTCCAAACGATAAATATCTACTTTTTCAATGCCATACATTTGATGAACTAATGCAACAAAAAGAGTATAAAAATATAACTTGCTTGTAAAACATTTTACATTCCCATTAAGATAGTCATAAATCTCTTTTATTTCTAACATAACTCGATCGAATTTTATTTTAATATCTTTAAACGAAGCAAATTCCTTATCATATGTCGCATATAATTTATCAATGCTGGTTGGAGTATCAGAATCAATTCCATTAATAAAAACATTAAGGAGAATAGAAATAAACTCGACATCCTCCATTCGCGAGAACTGCTTATCATTAAATATTCTATTAGAATAGAACAACTCCCTATACTCTGCCGCTGTATTATATGCCGCAACTTTAAACTCACCCCAATAACGTGAATTTCTTAATTCTTGTCTGTTTAACACACAATTATTAGTGTTCAGTCTAGCAAACATATCATAAATTACCGGATCTTCTCTTTCACTAATTACTTCTACAAATAAATCATATTCTAATATCTGTTCCTTCGTTTCCTCATCTAAATCCTCATAGTACTTTCCACCGTATAATTCATTATGCGATTTTGAAATCGGAAATTTATTTTGAATATATTCCGTTATAGCCCTCAACCGCTGCTGTCCGTCAATAATTTCTCTATATGTTTTTTTTGTTGTCACATCTATTTTTTGTCTCATAAAGATAGGTGGAATTGGCAAACCACGGATTATTGTATCTATTAAATATGATTTTGCCTTTTCATTCCAAACACTATTTCTTTGATATTTTGGGGACAACTCCAATTCATCATTCTCATACCACTGTAATATATCATTTATTTGTACTATCTTAGGTGATTTCTTTTTCAACATCGCAACTACTCCATTTATCTTCATATTTTACCTCCGATATATTAGCTTATTATGATATTATGACTAATAAATCGGATATAATTCTTATTTCAAAGTTCCTCTTCCATTCTCTCCTGTATATACTCAATATCAGGGAAAATCAATCGTATCCCCCGCCTATACATAGCAAGAACCTCTCGCAAATTAACAGTCAGTTCCCTATTCAATTTGCTATGTATAACGACTGGCTTGCCCTCAACAGTATGCACATGATCGAAGTATTTCTTTAATATGGGAAAGGCATTTTGTATCAGAAAAGCATTATCTTTCCCGGCAAACGTCCCAATAATGATAGTATTGCATTTCCCATATCGTTTTATTTTCTTTTCTATAATAACTTTATACTTATCTACCTGTGAACTAATCGGAATCATCCAGTACAATTCCTTATTCTTATTATCTTGAATTGCAAAAAAATGGGGACGATAATTTCCATTTTCTTTATTGCTCATCAAGTATTTATCTTGTATCATATCAAAAAACTCGTCTTTGATATGATAAGAATATCCCTGTGTTACTTCCATGCTTTCTCCCTATGCAAAATCCCCACCAGAAACTGATGGGGATTCATTGACGAACTATACTACTTTTATCCCACCTGTATAGCAAGTGGCAATTATTTACGCACCGAATTATTTGTACCCCACACCATCGGCAAGTGGCAAAATTACGCATTATGCTTCTTATACCCCGTTGCATAACAAACGGCAAACATTTACTTCTATTCATAGTATAGCAAAATTATTAGAAAATGCAACAAAATTTTCTTAATCTATTACAATCCTTCTATACCATAACTGGCTTTTTAAGTTGTTATACTATGTATATTCTATTATATTCAAAAAATCTAGAAATATCATAAAGTTCAAACCATATCATAAATCATGTTATAGTCAATCGCCTCTACCGTACACCATAAAATCTTTCCTCGTAATACTTCCGACTTACCCTCCCCGCGATCGTAAGATATCCCTTTGACTCTAATTCATCATTCATTTTCCTAATCAACTTATATGCATGAGCCTTCGACACACATAAATCCTTCGCCATTTCTTCCGCTGTTATAAATCTTGATTTCTCCATTTTCAATTTCTCCTTCATTTGTTTCTTTTTATCATACTTCAGTATAGACTATAAAGAAATCCAAGATTCATCCATTGGAACCAAAAACATTTTTAAATACAGATAATATGAATAATATAAATATGACAGGCAATCTTAAAGACTACCTGTCACAGAAAATACTACGATATACATCCGTACTATTCAAACTCCAGTTTGACGGTAAGCAATATAAAGCAAAATCAACGATTTTAAGCCATTTTCAGGCAATATTGGATAGTTTGAAATAGTATGAAAAGATATCAAAAATGCAATAGAAATGCAATGAGGTACACCTGATTCACTATCAAAGAATCGTATCCGGAGGTACTTCAATACCTTTTTAGAATGTGAGGTTATTTTATGGACTATCAATTAGAATTAAAACAAATTGTGGATTTCCCACGTTGCAGAATCTACAGAGATTTTATACGATCACTTGTTGCTGACAAGAGCATCCGCACAAACGGAGGCTCTTTTCTTTTTTACTATATCGTTCTTTGCTCCTATGCCAATTACCGCTCGTCTTATCGGCGAATGGAGAATATTACCTACATGATAGGTCCCGGCGAATGGATCTGTACTCTTTCCGATCTTCAGACATGGTTTCGCTGCCGGTTCCAGCATCAGGCAGTCTCTATCCTGGATTTATTGGAGAAGCAAAATTGTATTACATACTCTCTTCTTGGAAATAAGAAAATCGTAAAATTTAAGATCACTGACTGGGCAAAGGACAATACCGTTCTGGAATACAACTGTCCCTGCAAAAAGGATGATGGATTTTTCTTTTTCCCTATTGCAAAAGTCCATGAACTTATCAGCCTGGGGAAATGCTCAGAGATGGATATGTTACTGGATATGTGGATTCATGCTATATACAATGATCCAACCGTGCAAGGCTCTTTCTCTGCGCCTGTTGTTTATTACCGAAATAATACAGGCAATCCCCTGACCAGCTTCCAGTCTCTTGGAGAACGTTGGGGACATTCAAAAACCACTATATCACGTATCTTAAAAAAATTTGAAGAGTTAAACTTCATCACTCTTGTTAGTTTCAAAGGCAAACATGGTAGCATAATCTATCTTAACTACTACCTGTCTGTAATGTTTGACATCAGTGATGTAATGATAGACAAGGAGGAAATCGCTATGAACATGCAACTGCCAATCCACGTACCTGAAATCGAAGAAGAAGTCTGCGTTTCAGAAACTGTCACGGAAGAACAAATCACCGTTCCAGAAAATGAGTCCTGCGTTCCGGTTTCTCACATGAAATTTATCATCAAAAAAGTCGCAGAACTACTGCAAACACAGGGGATTCCGTGTTGCGAATGCTCCAAAACCAGGTATATATTATCTCCTTTATCAGCCTGCATAGATACAGTTAATCAATATACACTAAATATTATCTGTCCTTACGGAAAAGCTGCATATCGGTTTGAACTGACTGTCATGCCAGAAGAAAAACCTGCCGTTAACCTGCCTGCTGAAACATATATGACTACTGCGAAAGGGGGTGAATAGAATGGCTGGAAACAAAAAACAAAGCTATGCGACTCCTGAAGAAGATCCCCGCTTCCACGACACTTACAAGTTTCTGCGAAGATACCGGGATGCCACATACAGCCTGAAGGTAGTGGTCCGGCAGTTAGAAGCGCAATTCCGTATGGAATATGGAACCAGTGTGGATGATTTTCTAGATTCCGTTTATGCTGCAGGGGTAGAATTATCCGGAACTGACATAGCAGAAAGGGCAAAAAGCATTGAGCGGAGTAACAAGATGTTGAAGCTATTAGATTCTTCCGTTGATCTTCTCCGTAACAATCATAAGCACGGAGAACAGTATTACTGGATTCTCTATTATGCATTCCTATCTCCACAGGAACTGAAAAACACGGATGAGATCCTTGAAAAGCTCGAACCGCATATCAGCAATATTTCTTACCGTACCTATTACCGGAAACGTCACGCAGCTATTGAAGCGCTGAGTACCATTCTCTGGGGTTTTACTGCGAAAGAAACCATTGAAATTTTGAATCAATTTTTTCCAGAATAGCCATCGTCACGAAAATGGCATAGTATTGGCCTGCTAATGCGATTGAAGGGAAAAAATACCCATGTTAAAATGAGTATTGCTTATAGTTTTCTTATTTACCAGCACCCTGACCGGTGCTTTTTTTGTACCCGAAAACCGTACTGACAGCAGGCCACTATCTGTACGTACACCATACGCACAGAATCCTATACGCAGGCTGTACGTATAGATATACGTACAATTACAAATACGAAGGGAGACCATCTATGAAAACACGAGAACAGATATATAAAGGCGAAGGGGCAGCCCTTCTTCGGATTCTCACTACATATCACGCCTTGCATTATGAACAGGTGCTGCAACTTTTTGATAAAAACAGAGACTCTATCAAATCTCTCATCACCAGTTTGACCAAACAGGGGCGGATTTACCATGATAAAGAACAGCATTTACTATGTGACACTGAAGAGTCTGCCAATTCACCAGATATGGGAACTATTGCTGCCTTCTGGGTTCTGCTGGATTTTAAAAAGGCACTCATCTACCATACCAGTGGTGATTTTCCCGTTAAATTACATTTCTTTTCCCATGATGAAACCTATGAAATCATTTATGTTGCTAATGGGCAGGAAGCGTTGATGAATCATGTGTTTGAAAGTATTCCTCCAAGAGAAGCATTACGAATCATCATCATTGAATCGGAAAAACAAGCGGGAAAACTTACAATTGATGGTGTGATTGCCTACTGCATGGTCACCCCTGATGGCTCTGTCAGCTACTACAAAAAGAAAGAGGTTTTATGAACGCAAATACACGAATCATATTTCAGAGATTACAGGGTGTGGAAAGCGAAATAGAAAAGCTCAGAAACACCCTTTTTGCTTTGAAAACTACAGACATTGAAAAATATGGTGCAAATTATGAAGCACTAAGCACCGATGCTGCCTTACGATCAGAACGTATCACCTGCCAGCTCAGGAATCTGGTCTATATCAATGATTTCTCTGGCAAGAACAGTTATCTAAAACTTGCTGCAGACGCACAGGGAATCGCTATTTCACAGGAACAGGAGATTTTGTCTATTACCCTTCCAGGACTTCTCCCCAAAAGAAAAGTCCGCACTAATATGGCATTTCTTCATGAGCCCTTGAATTATGCTCTGCAGGAATATGTAAAAAGCCACGACTTGGCTCTGTATAAAGACTGTGTGGTCTGCTTCAGCCAGATTTATAATCGTACTCTTTCCAGCCAAAGGGTTCGTGACTATGACAATCTGGAATTCAAGCAGATTCTGGATACGATAGCAACTTACGTTTTATTGGACGATACTGGATTGTACTGCGATTCCTATCATACAACAGAATTTGGTAATGCAGATTCGACAGTTGTCTACATCATGAAAAAATCTGCCTTTCCGGATTGGGTGAAAGCGCATAAAGAGCTATTGGAAACCATATCGGAAATTTCCTGATTTTCTTACCTAATTTTTCCGACATAGGTAAAAAGAGGATTGAAGCATTATATTTCCATGCTTTTTCTACCAACTGACAAAAGCCATTTTACCCAAGTACAGGCTAACATCGGTAATAATTGAATTGAGGTGATACTTATTTGCTAAGACCAGACACTCAGAAATTCAGGCTGCTGGAACTTATCGGAATCTGTGGGGAATTTCCTTCGGATCAACTGAATCGGCTTTTTACAAGTCCTTCTTATGCTGAAAAAATCATCACTGAACTGAAGGCTGAAAAGCTCATTCGCCCCCACTATAAGGATAAACTCAGAGGATACCGACTGACCAAACGTTCCAAGGAACTGCTCCTCGCCTACTATCCTGACCGCTTCCACTGCTATCTAAGTGGAAATACTGAGACTAATGTTATCCGAAGCGAACCGTCACGCCGCATCCGTCTTCATCAGAAGGCACAAACATACCTGACGTTGCTCCATGCCGGAATCCCATTTTATCCGGATGGAAAACCACATATTTTTTCTGTGGAACGCGAAGCTGCTTCCATCCATATGCGAAGCCTTCCTTTATTTTATTCTTCCAGAGAGATTAAAGAACTTGGGGCGGCAACAACAAAAATCAAAAATTCGCGGAGTATGGGAATCCTGATGGCATCCCATTGCATCTACGTCATCTACAATACCGGAAGTGGAGTCCTCAAGTGGGAGTATAAAACTGAAGTGCGCCTCAATGCATTTCTGCAGCATTATCTGCAGGGATATCCTTACTCCGGACATCCGAAAATTCGTGCAATTATGCTTGGTGACAATATGGAAACTGCTTTCAAACTGCTGACCAGCACTGGTGGCTACAAGCGAAGCCTCTTTATGCTGGACACATCGTTTGAACATTTCCATTATCTTCCCAACGATCTTCAGGGGGAAACATTGATGCAGCTATTAGCAAACCCGGCAATGACAAAACAGCTTAACGAATTATTGCTATCGGATATGAACGCTCGCCAGGAAGAAATACCACTGGAGCATGATGCAGTAACCAAAGATGGAAACCCTGCACTTCTTGCTTATGATTTTGACATGCAGCGAATCAATCGATTCAATACCGGACTGAATGTTTACGGCCTACACGGAAACCTGATCTGTTTTGATTTCCAGATCCCGGTTCTCAAAGAATACCTCACAGCAGACATTCAATTCTCCAGTATTGACCTTAACAAATTCAGAAGGGGGTTTTTACATGAACCGTAAATGGTGGAAGCTCATCTATCTGCTTCCAATCTGCCTCTGCACGCTCTATGCTGGCGGCTATGTGGCACAATTTATTTATAACTACCAAACCTGGAGTGCTGCCGGAAACTTTGCTGGCAATGGTACTTACCCACAGACAGCCTCCCTACATCCAAAAGCCTGCCTTATGGCATTGACACGATTTCCATATAACCTGTATGGGATTTTTTTATGCCTTCTTGCCTTTGGTCTACTAACTTTCTTAGTGATGCGGATGGGATATGACAGAAATGGCGAAATTTTTGATAAAGAGCGAAATCTAAACTACTCTACCAAAGGTACCTATGGAACTTCCGGATTCATGACTCCAGATGAGATGCACAAAGTTCTGGAACTAACTGATCATGTGAAGAAAAATAAGGGAACAATTCTTGGCAAGCTAAACGGAAAAGCGGTTTGCCTTCCTTATGAAACACGCATGAATCGAAATGTTGCAGTTTACGGTGCTAGTGGTTCCATGAAATCCAGAGCTTATGCAAGGAATATGATTTTTCAATGCGTTACTCGTGGAGAAAGCCTGATTATAACCGATCCAAAATCAGAATTATATGAAAGTATGGCAGGATATCTGGAGAACGAAGGATATACTGTGCGGTGTTTCAATCTGGTCAACCCAGAAAACTCAGATGCCTGGAACTGTCTGATGGAAATAGACGGTCAGGAAACTATGGCCCAGGTATTTTCGGATGTCATCATTCAAAATACCGGTTCTGCCAAAGGGGATCATTTCTGGGATAATGCAGAATTAAATCTTTTAAAAGCACTGGTTCTTTACGTGGAACAAGGATTTCCACCAGAGTCCAAAAATATCGGTCAGGTTTATAAATTGCTAACACTGAGTTCCGAAAAGGAACTAAATAGTCTTTTTGACCTGTTGCCTGTATCCCATCCGGCAAAAGTGCCTTACTGCATCTATAAGCAGGCAAGTGATACAGTAAGATCCGGCGTAATCATCGGTCTGGGTGCCAGGCTGCAGGTTTTTCAAAATAAACTGATCCGACAAATCACATCTTATGATGAGATCGACCTGACACTTCCGGGAAAAGAAAAATGTGCATATTTCTGCATCACTTCCGATCAGGACAGTGCCTTTGACTTCCTGTCATCCCTGTTCATGACTTTCGTATTCATCAAACTGGTACGATTTGCAGATAAGCATGGTAAAAATGGGCGTTTGCCGGTCCCAGTTCATATCCTGGCAGACGAGCTTGCCAATACAGGTGCCATTCTGGAACTGAACAAAAAGATCAGCGTCTGCCGATCAAGGGGACTAAGCATTTCCTGTATCTTTCAGAACCTGCCCCAGATGCAGAACCGTTATCCATATAACCAATGGCAGGAAATCATCGGG
The DNA here is from genome assembly GCF_050313795.1 of Bariatricus sp. SGI.154. NCBI lineage: Bacteria > Bacillati > Bacillota > Clostridia > Lachnospirales > Lachnospiraceae > Bariatricus > Bariatricus sp. SGI.154. The sequence goes on along the minus strand of NZ_JBNPMC010000016.1, from coordinate 64,051 downwards.
AATTGTGATACCCAATTATTTTTAGGGTGTACAGATGAGGTCACTGCAGAATTCATAAGTTCTCGATCCGGCGATATTACCGTAGGTGTCAGTTCTGAAGCAAAGCAACTCAATACCTGGCGGGTATCTGACTATTCTCCGGAATACAGAAAAACCCAATCCATTGGAAAACGTAAACTTTTAACCCCAGATGAAATTCTCCGTCTTCCACTGGATACCGCTCTGGTCATTCTACGCGGGCAAAAGGTTTTGAAAGTAGAAAAATATGATTATACCCTGCATCCGGATGCCAAAAAGCTTGTCACAAGAAAAGCATCGGAACATATTCCAAAATGGCGAGAAAATGGACAGACAGAAGAATATGACTACCTCCCAAAGCCACAAGCAAAATCTCAGAAACGACGTGCATATACACCATCAAAAAAGACAAAAGAATCGGTCCTCCCGATTCAGGACCCCGTCTATCAGGAACCAGATTATGATGACTTTCCAAAAGATCTATTAAAAGATGACTGGCAAAATTCGTCTGAAATGGTTCCTTTAGATAAAAATTCCATCATGTCATAAACGAAAGGAGAACATTTATGTCAAACGAAATGATTACCAACACTACTGTATTAACTCTTGATTCCGATACCGTATTGGAAACTGCCCAGTCAAAGGCGGATCTGATCTGGCATGAGATCCAGAACGCATACCGTACCAGGAAGATCCTGACTGGTATGTTCGGCGGAATTGAAAAAACGGAAACCGGCAACCTGATCGCAATTATTTACTACAAAGATTTCCGGACTGTCATTCCAGTGACAGAAATGATGATCAATCTGGTACAGGATGATGCCCATGATTACGGGGAACTGTCCCTACGCCAGAATAAGATTCTCAACAATATGCTCGGCTGTGAGATTGATTTTATTGTAAAAGGACTGGATGCGAAGACGCGCAGCATTGTAGCAAGCCGTAAAGAAGCCATGCTGAAGAAACGGCAGATTTTCTATCTGGAGAAAGATGCAAACGGTACCCCAAAGGTACACGAAGACCGTGTCGTGCAGGCAAGAGTCGTTGCAGTTGCAGAAAAAGTGGTACGTGCTGAAATCTTTGGAGTGGAAACATCCATCCTTGCCCGTGACCTTTCTTTCGACTGGCTCGGCGACGCCAGAGAACGCTTTCATGTCGGTGACCATATCCTGGTACGCATACTGGAAGTAAATGCAGAAAATCTGGCACATATCACTGTCCGGGCAGATGTAAAAAGTGTGGAAGGCAATACCAGCAAAGAAAATATGAAGAAATGTAAAGTCCAGGGCAAATATGCCGGCACTGTAGAAGACATTCACAAAGGTACCGTATTTGTCCGGCTCTCTATTGGAGTCAATGCCATTGCCCATTCCTGCTATGACAGCCGTACCGTTGGTAAGAAAGATAACGTGTCCTTTGTAGTGACTCATATAGATGAAGAAAGGAATGTGGCAGTAGGAATCATTACCCGGATTATAAAGCAAAATATATAAAAATACAGGGAGCATACCATCGATATGCTCCCTGTATTTAGCGTTAATGCTCTTTCTGTGAAATATGAGTTTCCCATAAAAACCAACAAACAGAAGCTGCTGCTCCAACTGCTAATCTTGCATGCCGACCTTCAAGTCCAGAAAAACTATTTGATTTTCCATGGCCTGAACCATACGGATTTCTCAATTCAGCCAACCCATGCGGAATAGCTGAAAGATTAGCCAAAATACGTCTAATGGTATCTTCTCCTTGAATCCCATTTGGGACATTGTCTGGCAACAAATTTAGAATCTTACAAGTTTCCTTTACAAGCTTTGGGACTTCCCAATTTTTATCAATTTCTTTCTTATGCTCTTCTAATATTGTTTTACAGCAAGATTCTACTATCTCTTTTGCTTTACCAATTGCATCTGTGGGATTACTTGATATAGATTTTTGCATTTGATCAATTTGCTGTTGTAAATAATCAGAGTCAAAAACATCTTTTAAAGCTTCCGTCTGAGCGGATATAACCGTTTCTGCTGATCCTATTACTCTCCATCCTAATACCGGTTTATTTCCAAGTCTTTTAACCTCATACAACTCATATCCTTCTGTTTTTAACAGATTAGATATTTGCCTATAAAACTCAGCTTCAGCCCAATCTTCGTCTTCAATTGAATGTCGTGCTACCGCCGGATGAAAGATTTCACATATAAACCTCAAATAAGTTTCATCATTTCCATTCATCAAGCCAAATCTTTCATCTGTAAAAACCCACTCATCTTCCCAATCTCCAAATCCAACGTGCGTTGCAATATCTCCTTTTGCCGTATGATACCTTGAGTCATATGATGGAAGTTCATCCAAATTATATAATCTTTGCAAAAATTCAATATCATCAAGACGTCCATGCCATGAGATATTTCCTGTTTCACCATATTGCATTGATACACCACATGAAAATAAATCCTTTATATCTCTTTTCGTCACTTCACTGATCTTGTTTGACAATCATTTATTCTCCTTTCTCATAAAAAATATTCTATATAATAACGGCTCGATGTGGAATCGAACCACATACTTCCCCTTCATAAATGCATTATTATAAATGCACTTATGAAGGGGGACGTCTTACCAATTGACTATCGAGCCTTAACATATTCTATCAAACGACTCATTTGACCATCTAATGAATCATCTAATTTAAATTCTGTGTTTAAGTATGAAATAATAGCTCTTGCGCATCTCTGATCGCTATATTTGCGCCACACCTTTTTTTGAGATTCAGGAACATCTTCAATAATTTTTTCATAATCATATACAATTTGATTGAATAAATATGTTGCAACTTCAACACATGAGCGTGAAAACATAACAAAATCATCAAAAGATATTTTTTCATACTCATTAGGTGCTGATAATTTTGCAAACTTAGCTTCCGTTTTAAAATTGTATTTCTGTAACTTTTTATATTCATTTACATGTGAATCAATATCACACAAATCATGCACAGCTGTGTTTCTAATCAGTCGATAATATTCACAGAGTTCAGAAATAGGTCTCAAATCATCTGGTAAATTACCTTTTAAAACATTTTTCGTAACACATGTCAACCAAGAATCTTCTTTTTGTTTTTCCTGATAGCCACCTTTTCCATATTTTTTCACTTGATTATAAGCTTCCTTCAAAAATGTTTCAAAACACAAATGGACATTGACAATATAACTTCTCGAGATAGCATTAACCATCTTATCAGCATCATAACAAGTTAATGTTATTGAATTTTTTATTGCTAATTCAACAAATTCCTCTCTCGTTTCTAATGCTTTTTGATGTTCAGTAACAAAGCATCTTTTTCCCAATTCAACGAACTGATTTATGGCACAATATTGTCCTAATATTTCCTTAAAATTATTCAATATATTTTTCATTACAATTGTCCTAATACATGAATCGAAGAACTACTCTTTAGATATTTATCAATTATCTCACATGCAGATTTTCTTCCATACCTACACTTTGCGAGAATATTCCACTCATCACTCAATTTCCCAAAATAATCCCCATTCTCTAACAATCTACATTATGTTTTATTATACTCTCTTTTTTTTACCGCTGCAATCATCCCTCTGACTTTCTCCCATTTTCCTCCAACACCGGAACATAAACTACCGTAACTTTCCGTTCCTCCTCTCCATCATAAATCTCCACGCATAAACTCTCCACATTATATGAGCTATTATTACATTACAAGGAATAGAACTCCAGTAAATAAAAATCCAACAGACATAATTCTCTTGGTTCATTCAACTGCTCATCCATTGTCATTGATATCTGACTGTGTTATACTTAGCAAGTATAATTGAACAAGGAAGAATGCGGATGCAATTTCGAAACGCCCTCTAGTTTTTAGAAAGAGGGTGATGCCCATGAACACAATGGAAGTTCTTACTTTACTATTAGTAGTTTTTGCGGCTTTGACCTACATAGATAACCGACATAATAAGAAATAGCATCCACGATAACCCTAGGAAAGTTTGATGGATGCTATGTCTTAACATAGAAATAAATTAAATTTTACTGAGGGCATCAGATCTTGCATCTGATCACCTTTCTTAAGTAAATTATACACTGGGGGATGAGAGAAATCAAGTCCCCCTTTTTTCTATTCAATCTATGGAAACTTAGGATGTAAATATACCAAATATGATTTAAAAAGGATTGCCACCAACATCAACAGCACTCTTCCTCACATGTTGGGATAAATATATACAGTTGCAAATCCTTCATGCTGTTTATTCAAATCAGCCATTATTCCATTGGGATTTCCAATTCGCCCTTCTGGATCATATACAAAACAAACAAGTCTCTCACAATCTGGATGCACTTTATATCTGTCCACATCAATAATAAGCTGATCACCTAATTCTTTATCGTCCAGCCCTCTCCGAGTCTTTTTGACTTCTATTACTATCTTTTCATTTTTCAAAAGGAAATCCACTCTTGCACATTTGCCTGCATATGAAGGAGTCCATTCCTCTGCTCTTATATCATCAAAATATAACTGTAATAAAGCATGAAGCAAATCCTGCACATCGTATTCGTCTTCAATTTCAAGCGTAGGCTTATTATTATATCTATCTCTTAGCTGTCTTGCCACTTTATAAAAACGTGAAAATATTCTTTCCAGAACACCATCCACATCAATCTCTTTTTTCTCTTCAAGAGAGATATAGCCTTTTTCCAGATAACTCTTTACATTTCCCAGTGTCTGAACGCAAATCTGAGCATTGGTGAAATCACTGTCTCTTAATTCAGAAAACGTCTTTACATACTCATGTTCTTCTGGCAAAAACATTTTTAAAAATGTCAAAGTTTTTGTGCGCCAACTATAATATATTTCTTCTTCCACAAACGTATAAACACCCATCTCTTCTGTCCACTTAGTAGACAACACCTTTTGGCCCTCTTTATTCAACTCATCAATTTCTTCTAATACCATCTGTCTATCCATCTATTTTCTCCTATAATCTCTATTCAAAATTACCAATCCGCCCATATGTCTCCATAGAGTATTTCAGAGCTAGAAAAATCGGTTCTTTGAGTTTATACACATGCGTATCATACCCATGAAGAGTAACTTCCTTACCAGTAGTATAGTCTATTGCAGTAGTGGTTTTTGGTGTTCTCTTCTCCATAGACACTACCCAATCCGATTGATACAGGCTATCATAAGAAAAATATCCACCTTTAGAAATCGGCTGATTATTTGTCTCAATAAATTTTCTCAAATCTGCCCTATCTGCTTCGCTTAGTCCATCCACCTGATCCCAGAGTATTTGCATGGCTTCTTGATTTTGCTTTTTATGATATTCCTCTGATGATTTGCTTAAATAAAGTTTCCTTTTAAAACTCCTATATGCATGTCGAAAATAATTGATTATAAGTATGTATGCTACAACACAAACAGCCAAGCCCCAATATATATTCTGCGTTCCAAATGGTAGCATATTGATCCAATCTTTAGGGGCTTTGCTGATTGTAAGAATTCCTGCTACAAACGCAAGCAACAACGTATTTCCATATTTGTCCATTAATTTGCCGATCAATGATAATATTTCCTTTACCAATTTACTTATTTCTCCTTTGTTATTTTTTCAAATTCAATAGTCTTGGTCTTTCCACCTGTTCTTCTTATCAATTCATACTATCCAACAATTTTGGTCAAATCAGCAATTTTTCTTCCGTAATCATCTCTATCCATGTTAAAACAGTAACATGATACATTACAATGTGCTTAACACCTATTTTTTCTTTTGTAATTTTTTATTTTACTTTTGCAGCAATATGACTAAGAGAAGCTGCTAATTTCTTTTCTTCTTCCTCATCTCTGCGTATCTTTTCCCACTGTCTTAAAATCATCATTATAAAGCTTTGCATCACTGGGAAAAACTCTATACAATCTTCTTCACTTAACTCATGAATTCCTTTACTAATAATTCCGTAGAATACAGGATTATTTGCTAATGATTTTGGAAGATACTCTGCCAGCATCTTTATTTTTTCATCCACATGAGCCTTGCCAAACTCTTCTTCCTTTATTTTTCCCTCCTCTATTGCCTTTCGACTAGCAGTTACAATGATACGCTCAAAAATTCTTCTAAGATATACAAAAGAACCTACTCCAATTCCAGAAGCAAATAATCCGATGGCCCTTTTAAGCTCCTTTTCATCTTCCTTAGTCATAACCTTCCTATACTCTTTCAATTCAGGGAATGACAAATCTGCAACAGAAGGATATTGACCAATTTTTTTCATCTTATTTCCATATGTAAGAACAATATAGTCCAAATGATGTGTATTATCCATTGCACAAAAAAACTTAAATACCATTAATCGAGTGTCATTCTCTATAGAATTATTGGTCCATGTCCAAGGTGCTTCTGGATCACCTACAAAACGAGTTCCATCCATATTTTGAATTTCTTGCCATGATACGATTTCTTCTTCTAAAGAACGTCCTTTTATTTCTTGATTATGTTCATCATACCAATAATACGGAATCATCTCACAAGAAAACACTCTGCTTTCTCCACATTTAGGGCAATAAATGTCAATTTTTACATGTCCCCCTACCAAGTCAGCTAATTCAAAAATATTATCCTTTGTAATCTCTATTTCATCGTACAAGCCTTTATTTACAAGAAAATCCCCAAATACATTATCTATGCTTTTTATTTCTCTTGGTGACCGTTCATTAAACACATTTCTAACCATATGTATTGTTTTTGTCATTTTTTCATCTCCCATCCAATCATTTTGAAATACTAAAATCAACCTATGCTATCGTGTATATTTCAGCAAACAAACCGGAATTTAACTAATCTACAAATTATAATCGTCTAACTCTTTTTCTATTATACTCTCCCTATACAAATCCTACAATCACTCTCCTGATTTCTCCCCGTTCTTCTCCAACTCCGGAGCATAAACTGCTGTAACCTTCAGTTCCTCTTCCCTGCTGTCATCGACCTCGACATAATAATCTCCCACATAATATGAGCTATAATTACCTTGCAGGGAATACAGCTCCAGTGTATTAAAATCCACAAGACACAAATCTCTTGGTTTCCACGGTTCATCCTCTGGTCCATAAGTCTCCATCACTGCTATTAATTTATCCAGACAGTCCTGACAAAGATGTTTCCGGATAAATTTCACATCCAGTATACTGTTCTCACCGTAACTTACAGTTACATCTGAGATTCCCCTATCAGAATTCGGGCTTGCATGAAAAAAGCATCCTCCCTCCCCGGTTCCAGTAAATGTCGTATTAATATGCCCTTGTGGACCTGTCAGATTCCCTGCATCATCATGATTCCGTATCTTCATATCCAATACATACCAGTTATTCACACAGATGATTCCAAGATCATCATATTTACGAAACAGCCCCATCAGACTGCGGTTATCATAACCACACAAGTAACATTTGTCCGGATCCTTCAACTTACTCTTTACCGATTCCGGTTTTTTCCACTCACAGACCACAGATTCTTCCTGTACCTCATTCTTATTATTTTGCCTATAACCTTCTACTCCTTTTCCAACTCCAATGCCTGCCATCAGACTTACTATGGATACTGTGATAATTATTCCAATTTTCTTCATACTGCCTCCGCACTTTAGAATTAGTAGATTAACTCTATTAGCGTTAGTATAACAGATATGAAAATGTATTTCATCATATAGCACATGAATTCCAAATATTCACGCACTATATTGCATCTTCCGGATCTTCAAAAAGTCCACGCCCATACGCACACTATTTCCCCGCCTCTTCAATCATCACTTCCAAAACACGAAGAATCTTGTTTTTCTCCTTTGCTGGCAAGTGTTTCATCTTTTCTTCCAATTGCGTACATCTCGTTTTTGTGCCTACTTCCAGCACATCCATCAGGATTTCGTCTGCTGATACATTCAACGCATTAATAATCCTTACAAATGTATCCAGCCTTGGCGTCTTCACATCCCGCTCTATGGCACTTAAATAATTACAACTCAAATCAACCATCTCTGCCAGCTGTTCCTGCTTTAGTCCGGCAGCTTCCCTGCTCTTTTGAATCCTTTTCCCTATTCCTTGCATATTATCTTCTCCTAATCATACTAATTCTTACGGCGTTACAATCGTACTTTTAGTATATTTGCCAAGGATTTTTCTATACAGTATCTGGTAGAGTTGCACCAACTCTAATGGTGTTGAATCAATGCACTTTTGATGTCATGGCACAGTTATGGCTCTTCCACGACCTAAACTGGCACAGTTCTGCGATTTACATGTAAATATACACATGCTAAAATTGGTATTGTCAAAATTATATGCAGGAATTGCGCAGCGGTACCGGAGTCATTGCCTCTCCCTTTTGGTACTGGCTGCGTTTTTTCTTGCAGGAGGTGAATCGGCTTTACAATTTTATACTGTATTTGCATCAGGCAGCCTGTATTGACCGGGCTGCTTTTTTGCTGCCGGATAAACTGGCATGAGGCACTAAAAAACTATAAGCATCGGGGCAGGATGGATATTCCATACTGCCCTTTTCATATGAAGGAGGTTTAACTTACGTGAGAAAACATACAGTCAAAGAAAACCCGCCGAATGAAAAGCGTCGTCCTGACTACATGCGGATTATTTACACAGCATCCCTGCTGTTCACGCTTCTGGCATGCAATATCCAGCCGGTCTTGGCAGCTAACATGTGGGACAAAGCAAATGAAATCATGAAAGATGTCTACAACCAGATTATCCTGATTTCTACCATAGCTGCTGTTGTAACAGCATCTGTGGCTCTTTTAATGATGAACTTTTCCAAATCAGGAAAAACCGTGGACGAATCCCGTGCATGGCTCAAGCGTATCGTCATCACCTGGGCAATCTTAAACGGTCTTGGCTTCATCATGGCTTACATCACACCGTTCTTTGCCGGAGGTAAATGGAATGGCTAATCCAGGAAAGGAGGTGCCTAAATGGGAATCTTAGATGGAATTGTAGAATGGATTGCAGAACAGGTCATGAACATTCTGGATCTTATTACCACTTCGGTCTTAGGTGCTCTGGGATGTTCCATGGATACCTTTTTAAGATATTTCCCCGCAGCCGAGAGCATGTATCAGGTATTTCTGGCTCTGGCAATTGGTCTGATCCTACTGAACTGGGTCTGGCAGTTATTTAAGAATTACTTTGCTGGTGCCGGAATTGAGGCAGAAGATCCACTGAAATTATCCATGCGCTCTTTCATCTTCCTGTTCCTTACTTTCTATGCAAAAGATATCGTAGATCTTTTACTTGACATTGCAGGAACACCATATAGCTGGATACTGACAGAAGATCTGCCTCCGCTAAAATTCGCAGACTTTAACTCCGTTATCACAGTTATCCTCGGTGTCTGTGCCAATGGAGCTGTTGCGATTACTGCACTGATCCTGGTACTGATACTGGCATGGAATTACATCAAACTGCTGTTTGAAGCGGCAGAGCGTTACATTCTTCTCGGCGTTCTCGTCTATACAGCCCCAGTCGCTTTCGCAACGGGCTCTTCTCAGGCAACCGGTAATATTTTCAAGAGTTGGTGTCGGATGCTTGGGGGACAATTTTTCCTGCTGCTGATGAACGCCTGGTGTTTACGGCTCTTTACTTCAATGGTCGGGACCTTCCTTGCCAACCCATTATCTCTCTAATGTGAGATACAGAATAACTTGAAATTCAACACTGATACAAAACAAAGAAAGGAAATTTAAATATGAAAAAAGCAAAAAAAATAATCGTAATGTCCTTAGCAACAACCATGCTGCTTGGTTCAACCCTTACGGCACATGCAGCAACACCACAATATAAACCGTTATCAGAATACGGATATACCGGTGTCCCAAATATTACTGTGAAGCTGCCTGACAGTTACCAAACTGGAATATCTAACGCAGTAGAAGATGCTGTGAAAGACTTAGATATTAAGCTTCTGAATACCACGACAATCACCAGAGCTACATATATACACAGCAATGTGTTCTATTCAAAAAGTAGATTGAATATCCAGTGGAATGCTGTAGATGATGCAACATCATACGAGATTAAGATTACAAAAGCAGATGGAACGGAACACGTATACACTACAACAAATAATTATCTGACTGTAAATCAAGGGGCAGATGAGTTTGTAACAGGCTGCTTAAAACAGAAGGTAGGAACGAACTGGGAATCTGCAACCGTGGCAGTTCGTGCAGTTAAAGATAATGGCAGCGTCTACAGTTTATGGTCTGAAAAAGCAGCAATATCCTGTAATGCAATCCATTAAGCAACGAATCCCCATTTATCGTCCCAATGGTAACCTTACTTTTTCAGGAGGAACACATGAAACATAAGAGAAATATTATTTTATTGCTGACACTTACTGCCTGCATGGTCATACTCTGTTCCTTCCCAGTCTTCGCGGCAGAACTTACGGAAGCAGAAGTGGAACAGGCAGTGGCAAACCAGGGAAAGGAAGCCGTTACCGGTAATATATTCATCTGGTTTCTCTGCGCCATCGCATTTTTAAAAGTCAGCCAAAAGATTGATTCTTTCATGGCAAGCCTCGGCATTAATGTAGGAAACACTGGCGGGAACATGATGGCAGAGCTTTTAATCGCCGGAAGGAGTCTGGCAAGTTCCATGCATTTACGTGGCGGCGGTAGTGGCGGTTACCGAGCCCCCTCTTCTCCAGGTGATGCTGCTGTCGGTGGAAGCTTCCTGTCAGGTGGACTGGCCGGAGCTGTCGGAAGGCAGGTGGAACGTAGCGCAGTCAATACGGCAACTGGCTACACAGAGCATTCCAGCATCGGCAGTGTCATGTATCATTCTTCTTTAAATAAAGGTGGAGACTTTGCCAACAATGTGATCAGCCGCATTGCACAGGGTAACTACAATCAGGTCGGTTCCATTAAAGGAGCAGATGCAGAAAAGGCTTATATTTCTTATATGGGCATGAAAGTAGATTCCACACACCCTTTATCCAATTATTCCAATATGGAAATCGGAGGTGGACGGATCACCGGAACGGAATCTACCGAATCAGGTTCCAGAGAGTTTGCTCTCTATCATGCAGACCAATATATGGCACCCTCACAGGGTACATATGAAACTGTGCAGTCTGTAGACGGTGCTACATGGTACAAGCAGTATGCACAGGATGCAGTAACTAAAACCCCTTATGACGCAGGCGGTGGAAAAGTTGCCTACCATGAATCCATCGACCAGAAACTGCCCCCGACACCTCCAAGAAAGGATCGAATTTAATTGGCAAATCATCAGACCGGTCTGAATGAAGCAGTTCGGGTAGGCAGAGCTGCAGCTTCTATTTCAGGTGCTGTAAAAGGTGCCACAGCCGGTCCCTTTGGAGCCGTCATTGGTGCTGCAATTCAGAACCGGGAAACCTTTAAAAAGGCAGTCGCCGTAATTATTTCTGTGCTTCTAATTCCAGTATTATTCATTGTCATGCTTCCAGGACTTGTCTTCGGAAATCTCTCCGAAAATACCGGAGCACTTACCAGTAACAGCAGGATCAATGAAAATATACGTGCTGCCAATGAAGCCATTGTAGAAGTCTTACAGGAATGTCACGATGAGGTACTTGCTGAGGTGAATGCCGCGGCTTCTCGTGTACCGGAAAATGATGCCGTATCTATTACGGATCCCTATGCTTACTATATCTCTGTAAATGCCAATCAGCTCATTGCCCAGTTCTGTGCAAGTAAAGACAACTATCGGGATATCAACCTTACGGAACTGAAGCGGGTCATCCGGGCGAATAAGGATGGACTTTTTACTTATGAAGTATCAACAGAGAGAGTTACCATGGAAGTTACGGTGGATGCCGGCGCAGAAGGGGACGCCGGTGAAGGAACAGATTCTCATACTCAGACAGTTACCTTTACCCGGCATAACTTTGTAATCAACTATGCCGGTGATTCTTATTTTGCAGACCATGTCTTTCATCTGAACGACAAACAGAAAAAAGTGGCAGACGCTTATGCAGAAAATCTGACCCTCTTTTTTGGTTCCTCTGCTTCCGGAGTCGCAACTGCCAATGTATCCGATGAGGTGCTTCGCTACCGGGCAACCGTAGAACGGATTGCTACAAAATACGGAATGACTCCCTATGTGGAACTAATCCTTGCTGTGATGATGCAGGAATCCGGAGGACGTGGTCTTGATGTCATGCAGGCGGCAGAAGGTGGATTTAATAAGAAATATCCCCATGTGCCTAACGGTATTACGGACCCAGAGTACAGCATCGAATGCGGAATTCAGGAACTCAAATATGCCCTGGATAAAGCCGGATGCACCGGTCCAACAGATCTTGACCGGATCAAGCTTGCTTTGCAGGGATACAATTACGGTTCCGGTTATATTGACTGGGCCATGGAACGGGACAGTGGTTATACCAAAGCAAACGCCATCGCTTATTCTGATATGATGTGTGCCCGCCCTAACTGGCCTTATTCCAGATATGGCGATAAAGAATACGTAGACCATGTACTCCGGTACTACATCATTACTTCTACAGGCGGCACCTATCCTGCAAATGGAATGCAGATACCTCATTACCTGCAGACAGATTACGGAAATATTCCATATGGCGGAGGTTCCATTGCAACCAGCGGATGTGGCCCGACCAGCTTTGCCATGGTCGCAAGTTATTTAACGGGCAAAACCATCACTCCGGTAGATGCAGTTTCCTGGTGTGGAAATTCTTACTACAAACCAGGTGTCGGCACTTACTGGTCCTACTTTGCAGCGGCAGCCAGTCATTTTGGATGCGGATCGGTCACCCATACCAACGATCCCAATAAAGTCCTAAAAGCACTGTCAGAAGGCCATCCTGTCATCAGTTCCCAAAGTGCAGGCTTATTTACCAGAGGCGGACATTTCATTGTCCTTCGTGGTGTAACGGCTTCCGGAAAGGTACTGGTTAACGATCCGAATGACAGTGCATCCAAAAACTATATCAACCGGGAATTTGATATGATGTCAGAAATTCATGCAACAGCAAGTGCATATTGGATCTTTGACAAGAAATAAAGGAGAGCTTATGAGCAGAAAAAAATTGATTCTTTCCATCCTGCTGATGATCGGCATGATCGTAGCAGGCATTGTACTGCCTGCCTTATGGAAAGCAGAAAAACAGAAAAACCATACGGCTGACCCAAATCAGCCCGCAAAAGAAATCCAAACGGAAGGAGAGAATACTGCCTCACTTCCCACATTGAAATACGTTGCCTTTGAAGAATTACAGGCATTTTTTGCAGACATCCAGATTAATGAACTAAAGCAACAATTTTCTCTGTATCTCAAAGAAACTGGGAAAACAGACATTACCTCTGTGACCTTTCTTCCAGAACAGACCACCTATCCGGAAGGAAACGACATCATGCTTACTTTTGCTTTCTCTGATAATACTACCCTTCCAGTTACCTGCAGCACCAGTACCGGTGCTTTTTTATTTGGGGAAGAAAAACTGCAAGTCAGTGAAAACATAATTACCTATGAACGTAAGACGGATCAAAAACTTCCAGCTGTTACTACAGAAGAAATAGAATCCATGCAGGAAGGCGGTTTTGCTGATACCCCAAACGATATCGAAGCAACAGAACCGGAAAAGAAAACTAATGCAAAGGAGGTGCAGCCGTGAACAACCCTGAAGAACAACAAATTGCCTTAATCCCCCGTAATTTTATTGAGCGGGGTACATTCATGGGAGGAATGTTCAAGATCCGCAATGCAATTGAAGGCACCATTCTTGCCATCGGGATTGCAATACCTGTTGTGCATCTTCCCCTGTCCCTGACCATACGGATCATCATTTTATGTATGACATCTCTTCCAGCAGCCATGGTCGCCCTGATCGGCATTGGAGGGGAAAGTCTGACGGCTTTCCTGATGAATGCTGTCCGTTTTTTGTTTAACCGCAGAATCCTATACCGGCTGGATACCAAACCGGAGCTAAAGGGAAAACAGCGTAAAAATCCTCGTCAAAAAGAACCAAAGACGAAAAAGAATCGGGAGAAAAAAAAGAAGCTATCACCTCAACCAATGGAGACAGCCACACATGATAAGGAGGTTACCTATAATATGCCATCTTCTTCAGAGGAAGGGATTACACCCGATTCAAAAGTTGCTCCCACACCAGCTTCTAAAAAAAAAGAACGTCGGATTTATGATATATCTACAAAACGCGGCATCAAGAAGCAGGCCAGGGAAGATATACGGATTTTGAAATTTGAAAAGAAACAAAGAAAAAAGGAACAGGCGAAAGCCCTCAAAGTTGCGAAACGTGAAAAGAAACAGCGTTTAAAAGCTGAAAAGCAAAAGCATAAAGAAAAACTGCATCAGGATAAGCTTGCCCAAAAGGAGGCAAAACGTTTGGAGAAAGCTACGAAAAAAGATGCACGCTCCAATAAGAAACAACCTGATCCTTCACCTTCCGCTTCCTCGAAAAAGAAAAAGCGAAAGGACATGACACTGGAGGATTATCTTCCGATTGATAAAATTGCCAACGGGATCATCTATACCACTGACCACCGATATGTAAAGATTCTGGAGATTGAACCTATCAACTTCCTTTTGCGAAGCGCAAGGGAACAGCAAGGCATCATTTACAGCTTTATCTCCTACTTAAAAATCAGCCCGGTCAAATTACAGATTAAGATGATCTCCAAAAAGGCAGATATCAATAAACATCTGGAACAGGCAGCACTGGAACTGTCCCTTGAGACTAATCCTCACTGTCGGGAACTGCAGAAAGATTACATCCAGTTCGTAAAGAAATTAAGTTCCAGAGAGGCCGTTTCAAGACGGTTCTTTCTAATCTTTGAGTATGAACCATTCAATGTAAACCGGAAAGTAGAAGAAAAAGAAATCCTTGCTGCACTGGAGACAGCCGCCCAGACAGCTAAGACGTTCTTATATCAATGCGGAAATCAGGTGGTTACCCATGATAATGAAGATGAATTTACAACCGATGTCCTATACACATTATTAAACCGAACCCTTTGTACGGAAAAGCCTCTGCAGGATAGAATCGCAGATGTCCTTGCACGCTATATGAAGGAAGGTCGCCAGGAAGAACTGGATCATATCCGGATCAACGAGTTCATTGCACCGGAGTCCGTAGATTTCCGACACTCCAATTATGTGCGGATCAACGGAATTTATCATGCATACCTGTTGGTTCCAAGCGACGGCTATAAACAGAAGGTCGCACCCGGCTGGCTGTCCTTACTGATCAACGCCGGGGAAGGCATAGACATTGATTTTTATCTGCATAAACAGCCAAAGGATAAGATTCAGCAGCGACTTGGACAACAGATCCGTATCAACAGGTCAAAGATCAAGGATGCATCCGATACAAACGCAGACTTTGATGATCTGGATTCTGCAATACGATCCGGATATTTCCTGAAAGCTGGTCTGGCAAATAATGAAGACTTTTACTATATCAATCTTCTGATTACGATTACTGCTTCGAATCTTGAGGAACTGCAGTGGCGTATTCAGGAAATGAAGAAACTATTGATTTCCCAGGATATGGATCTGCACTCCTGCTACTTCTTACAGGAGCAGGGCTTCCTATCCTCACTGCCGCTTGCAAACCTGGATAAAAAACTCTATGAACTGTCAAAACGAAATGTCCTGACTACGGGAGCTGCAAGCTGCTACCCGTTCACCAGCTACTCCATCTGTGATGACAATGGCATCTTATTCGGAGTAAATAAGCATAACAATTCACTGGTCATAGCGGACATTTTTGATTCCAAACAGTATAAAAACTCCAACATTTGTATCCTTGGATGCTCCGGTGCCGGTAAGACCTTCACCATGCAGACTATGGCACTTCGGATGCGGCGGAAGGGAATCCAGGTCTTCATCATTGCTCCTCTGAAGGGGCATGAATTTTACCGGGCCTGTAAAAACGTAGGTGGAGAATTTATCCAGATCTCTCCTGCCAGCCAAAATTGCATTAACGTCATGGAAATCCGCAAAGTTGATAATTCTGTCAATGAACTGCTAGACGGACCAACACTGGATGCTTCCGCTCTGGCTTCCAAAATCCAGAGGCTCCATATCTTCTTCTCTCTCCTGATTCCTGACATGAATCATGAGGAGAAACAGCTTCTGGACGAGACACTCATTAAAACCTATGCCAGAAAAGGGATTACACATAAAAACGAATCCCTCATTGACCCGGATCATCCAAACCAGTATAAGGAAATGCCGATCCTTGAGGATGTCTATAACATCCTGATGGAAAGTCCGGATACCAAACGTCTGGCACATATCCTAAACCGTCTGGTCCATGGCTCTGCTTCTTCTTTCAACCAGAAAACGAACGTAGACCTGACGAACAAATATACAGTACTCGACATTTCGGAACTGACAGGTTCCTCTGACCTTCTGACGGTCGGCATGTTCGTTGCCCTGGATTACGTCTGGGATAAAGCGAAAGAAAACCGGACAGAGGAAAAAGCGATCTTCGTTGATGAGGTATGGCAGCTCATCGGTGCTTCCAGTAACCGTCTGGCTGCAGAATTTGTTCTGGAGATTGCCAAAATCATCCGTGCCTACTCAGGAGCCGGCATTTTTGCCACACAAGATTTAAATGATTTCTTTGCTCTGGATGATGGTAAATATGGAAAAGGTATCATCAACAACTGTAAGACCAAGATCATCCTGAACATGGAGGACGAAGAGGCACAGCGGGTAAAAAATATCCTGCACCTGTCAGAAACCGAAGTCATGAATATCACACATTTTCAAAGGGGGAATGGCCTGATCTCAACAAACAACAATAACATTACGGTGGAATTCAAAGCATCCACACTGGAAAAAGAGCTGATTACCACCGACCGGCAGGAGCTTCTGGAAATCATTGAACGCCAGAAACACAAAGAAGCAAAAGCCGGTTAACACCCAGGGCAGCAAAATCGCTGCCTTTTTCATATCTTCAAAGTAAGGAGGAGACTTATGTTAGAAAGAACAAATCAATCCATCCACCGGCTGCTCGCATTTCTGCTTGCAGTACTGGTTACTGTCGGCACCGTATTTTCCGGCGGCATGACTGTTCATGCGGCAGACGGTACCGTCAGTTTTCACGCAGGAGCGAATATTCCGTATGGAGACTACTTTACTTCCCGCATGACATTTGATGGGAACAATACCGCTTACTGTGTGGAACCACTCAAGAAAACCCCTGCTTCCGGCAGTTATTCCTATGACCTTCTGGCAAAGGATTCCCCGCTTCGGAAAGCACTGTATTACTTAAATGGCGGTTATGGCTATGAAAAAACTGTAAAAGACAAATATTTCAGCGGCTGGTCTGATGACAATTCCTATGTAATCGGACATCTTGTCGTCGCCTATATTTATGCAGGGTATTCTTCAGATACCGGAGCCTTCCATGGTGCACCCCAGAGTTTCATTGACAAAGCAAAAGAAGTTGCACAAGCAATCAAAAGCCTTCCTGCTCCCCCGGAAAGCTTCCGGGCATTTATTATTCCTGGAAGCGGAAGCCAGACTGTTGTTGGAAGCTGGTATCAGGTTCCTTACGGTTATCTGGAAATCCGTAAATCTTCAGCCAACGCCTCTGTTTCCGAAGGGAACAGTAACTATAGCTTACAGGGTGCCGAATATGGCATCTACAAAGGAGACAAACAGGTACAGACATTGACAACAGATAAAAACGGCTATGCAAAATCCGGAGAACTGGAGGAAGGTAATTACACGGTAAAAGAAACCAAAGCTTCCAAAGGATTCATCCTGGACACCAAAACCCATAACGTCACTGTCAAATCCGAAGCAACCACGCCTGTAAATGTGACGGAAATCCCACAGAGCAATCCAATGGATCTGCTCCTTCAGAAACTGGACAAGGAAGCACAGGAAGCACAGCCACAAGGATCTGCATCTCTTGCGGATGCACAGTTTACAGTAAAATTCTATACCGAACAATCCGATCAGGATCCTGCCACAAATGGGGCTAACCCGGCACGCACCTGGATATTTAAGACCGATGCAGAAGGGAAATCTCATTTCACCAAAGATTATATGGTATCTGGAGATGCTTTCTATACACAGACGGATGGAAAAACCATTTGTCTCCCGCTCGGTACAGTGACTGTTCAGGAAACAAAAGCTCCTGTCGGATACTTTTCCAATGATACTGTATTCGTACAGAAGATCACAGCCGATGGTGTCAAGGAAACCGTACAGTGCTACAATACTTCATCTGTCGAAGAACAGATCTACCGTGGCGATCTGGAACTGGTAAAGGTATCCGATGGAGAACAAACACGTCTTTCTGATGTTCCATTTACCATCACCTCTGTTACAACCGGAGAAAGCCATACCATCGTGACGGATAAAAATGGATATGCCAGTACTTCTTCCAAATGGAACAAACACACCCAGAACACCAACCGTGGAGAAACATCTGAAGATGGGGTCTGGTTCGGATCTTCCACGCCAGACGATTCCAAAGGTGCCCTTATCTATGATCAATATGTCATTGAGGAGCAGAGATGTGAATCCAATAAAGGAATGAGTCTTTTAAAATTCGAAGTGACTGTATATAAAGATTCCGTTACCATTGACCTTGGAACCCTGACCGATGACCTGATTGAAATCGGCACAACAGCTCTGGATAAAGAAACAGGTACCCATATGAGCAAACCGGAAAAAGAAGTCACTCTTGCAGATACTGTCGAATATTCCGGACTAAAGAAAGGTCAGTCCTATAAGCTGGTTGGAACACTAATGGACGCTGAGACCGGTGAAGCAATTCAGATTGACGGCAAACCTGTAACTTCTGAAAAGACATTCACAGCGAAAAAATCCTCTGGTACAGTAGA
This sequence comes from Bariatricus sp. SGI.154, assembly GCF_050313795.1. Taxonomy (NCBI): domain Bacteria; kingdom Bacillati; phylum Bacillota; class Clostridia; order Lachnospirales; family Lachnospiraceae; genus Bariatricus; species Bariatricus sp. SGI.154. The sequence goes on along the minus strand of NZ_JBNPMC010000016.1, from coordinate 45,118 downwards.
AGTTTCTTTTACCTTTGATGCTTCCTCACTTTCCGGAAAAACAACTGTTGTATTCGAGGAACTGTATCAGGAAGATAAACAGCTGGCTGTCCATGCGGACCTTTCTGATGAAGACCAGCAGATTTCTTTCCCGGAGATCGGCACGCAGGCCATAGACTCTGAAACCGGTGAGCATATGGCAAATGCTGATGAGAAAGTGAAACTCATTGACACGATCCAGTATAAAGGGCTGGTTCCAAACCTTAAATACACTGCAACGGGTACACTCATGGATGCGAAAACTGGAGAACCTGTTCTAATTAATGACAAACAGGTAACTGCCAAAACAACCTTTACGCCGGAAACTAGCTCAGGCACCGTAGATGTAGTCTTTGAATTTGATGGCAGTTCGCTGGCCGGTAAGACAACCGTTGTTTTTGAATCTGTAACACAGGATAAAAAAGAAATTGCTGTTCATGCAGATCTCGAAGATGAAGGCCAGCAGATCTTTTTCCCGGAAATTGCAACTCAGGCAAACTGCCCGGATACCAATACCCAGATGGCAGTTCCAAAGAAAGAACTGACCATTACGGATACCGTTTCCTACCATCTCATTCCAAATAAAGAGTACAAGTTAACCGGAACTTTAATGGATAAGGAATCTGGCGAACCTTTGCAAATCGATGGAAAAGAAGTTACGTCCGAACTGACCTTCACACCAGAAGATGCGGAAGACACTGTAGAGCTTACTTTCACACTGGATGCCACTGCTCTCGCAGGCAAAACGATAGTAGCCTTTGAGTCTGTATCTTATCAGGACAAAGAAGTTGCTTTCCATACCCAGATTGATGATGATCCACAGACCATCTATTTCCCAGAGATTAAGACTACCGCTAAAGATGGAAAAGACGGCGACCAGGAAGTCCTTGCAGAAAAAGAAACCTCTATTATTGATACCGTTTCTTACAAGGATCTGGTAACTGGCCTTACCTACCGGGTCGTAGGTACTTTGATAGACAAGGAAACCGGTAAGGAAGTACTGATTGACGGAAAACCTGTAACATCTGAAGCAACTTTCAAACCGGAAAACTCTGAAGGCACTGTAGAAGTAACCTTTACCTTTGATGCTACTTCTCTTTCTGGACACGATGTAGTTGTTTTTGAAAAGCTCTATGTATCTACCGGTGATAAAGACAACAAAAAAGAAGTGGAACTGACGAATCACGAAGATATAAATGATAACGACCAGACAGTGAAAATTACCGATGTACCAAAAGATACTCCGGATATCTCCACACCAGTCAAGACCGGCGATGATACCCCACTTCTTCTTTACGCAGGTATTGCTGCAGGTGCCCTTCTGCTCGCAGGTATTGCTACAGTAATCTATTTCCGGAAAAAGAAACAAAAATAATCTTTAATTTCAGTGCAGGCGGTCCATAGAGACTGCCTGCTTTTTGGTGATGAATATGGAAACAACCTATATCCAGACAGATATCAAACATGTTCGTAGATTTTTAGATGCCTGTGATGGGAACTGGCATCACTGCATCCATGTGACCTGCCCTTCCTGTAAAACTTCTGGTATATGCAGGGAACCCGGATTCCTATTTCATCCGGATACCACAGCAGAACCGCTGATTCTTCCTCTTTCCGATGCCCGGATTTTATTTTCCTGTTATCCGGAACCGGAAGAATGCATAAGCAACATATCTGTATCTGCTTTTTTATCCTTATATCGCTCTTACCTGAATACTAAAACAGCAGTCAAGTCCGACTGTCCCTGTATGGAACTCCTAAAAATGCAGGAAGAGAAAAACTATGACTGGTAAGTTGCGTTTTTGCTTGTTTCTGCGTACAGAATGAATAAAGACAAGGAGGTGTGCAACATGCTTACTCTGATCATCCAAACGATTGACAAGGGCTTTACTACCCTGATTTTTCTCCCTATGGTTTATATCCTGTACTGCAGATTTACTTCTTTACACAAAAAGAAAAGGCAGGCGCTCACCATCTACCGGATCTGCTTGATACTAATTGCACTGTTCCTGCTCCGATACTTTTGTAATAAGTTTATCTTCACGGCAGTTAATTACCAACGTTTTACAGACAGTGGCCTTTTTCCATTAATCAAAACCATTTTCTATCCAGAACATTCATAAAAAATGGCAGAAAGTGGTAATAAGGGAACATTTGGGTACCTGTTTCCGTCCCTGATATATGGGAATTCATCACACTTTTACTTACAATATACGTATAGAAAACGTAATAAACTTACTAATAAAGGATAAATGTACGTATAAAAAACGTAATGCGAGGTGAATCATGATGAAGAAACAAATCATACGCTGCCCTTACTGTGGCAGCCCGGCCATTTTAAGAGATACATGTTATGTCCATGGAAAAAATGCATGGGAAGGCAAACTTTATGTATGCAGCCGCTATCCGGTCTGCAATTCCTATGTCGGCGTCCATCCCGGCACCACTCGCCCTAAAGGCACTCTGGCAAATAAATCTCTTCGTGAGAAACGAATCCGTGCACACCGAATCTTTGACCAGATCTGGAAACAGGGAATTCTATCCAAGAAAGATGCCTACCGGTGGATGTCAGACAAATTTTGCCTCGACACCACACAGGCACATATCGGTAATTTCAGTGAGTACATGTGCGAACGACTTATAGAAGAATCAGAGAAAGTCCTTCGCTACAACCATGTACCGCTGTGCCTTGCAGGGTAAGGAGGGTGGATGACATGAAAAATAATCCTATCCCCTACAGCCAGCTCATGGAAGAAAATATGGATTTGGTGCCGCAAATGGTAAATGTCCTGACACGGAATTATTCGAATCTTTCTCTGGAGGAATATGAAGAGCTTACGCAAACCAGTTACCTGGCACTGTGCAATGCAGCTTCTAAATACGATGGACACCGTCCCTTCCGACCATATGCCAGAGCTGCAGTCCGTAATGCGATCTACGGATACTGGCGTACCGTTTACCAATATAATAAACGATTCTGTTCCTTAGATGCATTGCTGGAATCCGAGGACGGTCACTCTTATGAAGGTGAGTTTCACCAAAATCGTACTTCCCTTTCCACGGAGCAGGAAGCGATACAAAACCTGTCCACTGCATACTTGAAGGAACTGGAAGCAACAAGCAGCAATATGATACAAAAAGGAATTGCCACTCTCCGTCTGCAGCAAGACGGTTACACCGATCGAGAGCTTGCAAAACTATATCAGGTTCCTTCCAACAGGGTAAGGGCATGGCAGAGCAAGGCGAGAAAATGGCTGAAAGAAAATGAGCTATTATATGAGCTATTAGCATCATAACAAGAAGGAGGCAGTTCTATGCTGACACTTTATACCGCCATCGGCACATTAAAATTTGTCAAAAATACAGATGGGAAATCCACTCCTATGGTTCTGAATAATCATCAGGAATTCGGACTATGCGATCACGAACTTATTCTCTGGAGCTGCCTTGCCTTCCAGATTCTGCAGATACACGAACTGGAATCTGCTTACAATGTGCGGCTTAAAAACAGCGGCAGACCGGACGGACTGGCATTTTCCCACTATCTGAACCGACTGCTTTTGCGCGGTCTGATTGCAAAAGGAGAAGGAGTGACCGGCGTAGATGCACTCTATCAGCTTTTAGGAAAACTTCACATCCTTCCGGTTCACGAAACTTTCTCCACCCGGCTATTTACCTGTATCCAGCTCTATGTAGATGGTAAAATCAAGCCCGGAGATTTTGGAAAATATCTGCGGAAAGAAAAAAACACGCCTATTGAGGAAACCGTCATAAAGCTTACAAAAGCCATTCCGCTAACCACTGCAGAACTGGTGACCTGTGTGGAGCAAAAGAAAGCTCCAACGCGGGAAGAAGATGTCCTCACACAACTCTATGATGGGACAGAATATACCTACCAGACACTGGCTGACCAGGCACAGATTCTGCATATCCAGTATCCGGTCCTGCAGGCTGTCGGCAATCTGTATCTTAATAAACAAATTTCATTCCAACGATTCTGAAAGGAGCACTATGCCAAAACCATTACTATCCAAGCTGGTTGCCCAGGCGGCAATCGGCTTTTTTTGTGTACTGTTCGGATGCATCATCGGGATGCAGACAAAAGATAAAATCCTTCTCATTATGAGCCTCGTAATCGGTGTATGTTGCCTGATTCGGTGTATCAGCCTGTACCATCTCATCCATTCCGGTTCCTACCTGACAGTGGAAGGATATTGCAGCAAACGGGAAGTTTCAGCCTTTAAGAAAACACAGCAAATTCATCTTATCGGAACCGATGACCGGGAATATCAGTTCACGACAGATAAAAGTGTAAAACTGCTTCAAGGGCACTATTACCGAATGTATTTTCGCAAATCTCCTTATAACGAGGAAGAAAGTATGGGGATCAGTGATAATTTGCTCGGATTCGAGGAGCTATCCTCGGGTTCTCCCTCAAAAGATTGATCCAGCTCTCATATACTTATCAACACAAAAGGATTGCCGTAGCAAGGTTCTTCCTTGTCTACGGCATCTTTTATATTACCAGTTAACATGGTAACACTCATATTTCATAATGTATTCTTTCATAATGTATTCTTTCATAATGTATTCTTTCATCCTGACCTACACTTAACGATATTTATGAATCAGCCTTTCCAGCGATTCTGCAAACCGTACATCATCTTCAGCGGTACGTTTCGCTGGACCTTTTATATGGTTTCTTTTTTTCGCATTTCGTGCCTTTTTTGCTAAGTGCCTCTCCATAAGCATCTGGTCAATATTTTCATTCGTATACCATCTGCCACTCTGATGTATCCCGTATGCTCCTTTTCCAAGAATCATCGCAGCAACACCATAATCCTGTGTTACCACAATGTCATCCTTCTGGCAGACGCTGACCAACTTGAAGTCTACCGCATCAGCTCCTGCTCCAACTGTCAAAACTTCGCTGTAATCAGACTGCAGAATATGATTCGTGTCACACAGTAAGATTACTGATATCTGATATTTTTTCGCAATATGCTCTACAATAGATACCACCGGACAGGCATCTGCATCTACCAAAATCCTCATGCTTTCTTCCCCTTTGTTAAATCATAGCTTTCACCAATCATCCGTTTGATATCTTCCTCCGGGACAGTTCCATCCAGAATGATAGAATTCCAGTGTGTCTTATTCATATGGTATGCAGGAACAACCGATGTAAAAGTACTTCGCCAGAAGTCCCTCCACTGCGGATCACATTTCACATTAATCCATACATGTCCATCTTTGTTATAGATTAGAGCAAATGTCTTCTTAGACCCTTTATGGCGCATCACACACCAGTTAGAATCGTGGAATGGATAATCCTCGTATACCTGCTCAAAAGAATGACAATATGTAATTACTTCTTGTTTGCTTTGCATGGTCATTTCCCTTTATCTATAATACAGCTAATTACAGTTTACCAACAGAATACAAAAAACTATATAAACTACTATCGCTTGTTTTTATCATATCATAAAAAATGAGGCTACTTTCTTTTTCCTCCGTTATAACAAAATATCTTTCTGATATAAATGCTATATAAGTATCTTTTGTTACTTTCATTTTTCTATATGCTAATAAACTTTTCAAATCTTTAGAAATACAATCAGCAATTAATTTAGCACCTTCAAAATCTGTTTCTTGATTCTTAAATGAATAATCATACGGAAGGAAAAACATAATATTTTTGTTAACAGATATCTTTTGCATTGTCTGTCTTATAACCTTTCCTTCAGGAAGCTTTAATAATCCCTGTTCGATATTTCTTAAATCCTCTTCTGTTTTTCCTCGAAAACACTTTATTATATCAAAAGCAGTTTTACTACCAGAAAATTTAGAAGGACCAATTTGTGTAACCCCTGGGCAAAGTTCTGTAACTGAATTACTCAATGTGCTTTTTGCTTCCATATATCGGGTATCTACTAATATCTTAAAATCTAACTCATAAAAAGAATTATAAATATCACTTTGTTTCTGACTTTGTTCACAATGTTTTCTTAAGATGAAGGTTTCATTTCCTTTATCCTTTTTCAATTTAGAAAAATTAACGAATTCTGTTAAATATTCTTCACAATCAATCGGATGTCCCTCTATATAATTTTTAATTATTACTGATGCAGGTAATGGTTTTATAAATAATTGCATTTTATCATATGTCATATATTTACTCTTTTCTGATTTATTATTTGTAAATTCTATTGTACTATATACTTTTGTTTTTTCATAGTTCAATATGTAGTAGATTCTCCTCCGAAACCAATATATAGCATTTCGTTCATTGACACTTACTATATCTTGTGTTACTATAATACTGTACTTGAGTTTTTGTGTTATCCCCTAAAGGGAGTCTGGACCATTCTTCCAGAACACACGTAAGTTTATGTTGGAAATTAGAGTCATTAGGATAGCCGTATTATGCGGTCACTTAATGGCTCTTTTTTTATTTATGGGAAATCTGGTATACAGGTTTCCTATTCTTTTATTCATTTTTATTATTTTAAAGCCCTAAGAGGCAGAAAGGAGAATTTTTATGTCAGCAATTATTCATGTTATGGGAAGGGTAACAAAGGATCCTGCCATGCAGCAAGGAAAGAACAACGGATCAGAGTACATCAGTCTGGATCTTGCTTCCTCTCAGAGGAGCCAGAACACACAAAATGGTCAGAATGGATACGAGTCCATGTTCTATCAATGCTATTTTAACAAGTTCCTGGCAGAGCGTCTGATCAAAGCCGGTGTAAAATCCGGAACCTGTATTTATGTCTATGGAGATCTGGAAATCCATCCATTTCTCTATCAGCAGGGACAGAAGGCTGGGCAGCCAGGAGTTGGAGCCAAAATTAATGTCAAGGACTGGCAGTTTTGCCTTTCCAACAAGCCGGAAAATGAGAATAACGGAAATTCTGGAAATCATCAAAATGGCAATAGCATGCCTAATAACAACAACGGAGGTGCGGCTACCCCAGGAAGTGGCAGTTATCAAAATCGCGCTGCTCAGGGAGGCGGCTACATGAATGGTGCTGGAAATCAAAATGCAGGTATACCAAACACCGCAGGTGCCAGAACACAGGGCAACTCTTATGCAGTTCCACCTTCTGGACCGATTGGAAACAACATGTACCAGCAGAGCTATTATCCACAACAGAACATGGCATATGGACAGCAAAGTGGCTTTACCGGGGACGGTTTTCAGGGAATCCCGGAAGGCATGGCTGACCAGCTTCCGTTTAACGGATAACTCAAAAGAAATAACAGGTTGAGGAATTGCTTACCCATCGGGCATGGCGGTTCCTCTTTTTTTGTTTACAGGAAAGGAATCATACAATGAAAGTACGAAGGAAAAAAAGTAAAGGTTTAAAAATATTAAAATCTGTTGTTCTCGTTTTGTTTCTGTCATTACTGTTTGTACCGGATAATATAAACCGCTCAGTGATTGCGGGCATTGCACTTGCAGGTATTTTAGGAAGTCTCCTCTTCCTGATTGTCCCGCGTCTTCCCCGCATCCCATCTCCGGCACTCAAACGAAAGTCAGCATATTCCTCTGGGAATCCAGACGGTATCACCGATATGGAAACTCTGCTCTGGAGACAGATCAGTTACCAGATTACAGGGAAACTGAAGTCCTCTTATCCGAATGCCACATGGGAATTTACTAAAGAACCAACTGTAGACAGTCTTCTGAATGGAAATGCCCTGCGTATTCGTACCTTCCATACGAAAGAATATAATTTTGCTGAAGTCCGGCTGGACTGTTATGGAGAACTGGTACTTTCTATGATGACGATAGAATCATTAAAGCCAAAGTCGGAACCTGCAGGCACTGATTCCATCGGTCAGGTGGATCCCCAGTCTTGGTATACCCTAATTGGCAAGCCATTACTCTCCAATCTGATTGGAGATCTGCAGGCAAGAGGACATCAAAAATTATTTATCAGCGAAAATGGAGAAATATTTATCAAAAATGGAGATTCCAAGGAAATCAAAGGTACTTTCGAGCATTTTCCGCCCCAAAACTACTGGGCAGCTCTCACAGATATTTTTATCCGTGATGAGCTGAATGCAAAAGAAAACGAAGGCACCCTGGAATTATCCTGGATGTAAAAAAGGAGGAGAAATACTATGCCAAATGGAAACCTGATCAGTAACTGGTCTTTCAAGCGAAAACTTCCGGAACCTTTTGAAGATTATACGGATGATCCCATCAGGAAGGATGTCTATTCCAAATACTGCACACAGCCTCAGAAACGTTCGACACTTCATGCGTCCACGCTCCGGGCGATTCTTGCATACATGGAACTGGAAAATCCGCCCGGTGGAACCGCTTCTGAAGAACTCGGGGCAATTGGCAGCCAGGGGAATAATTATACAATAGCGGAATATCCCAGCAAAACCGGAGATTTGCATGTGGTGATCTATAACCGGACAAACGGAAAATTCATTGCCGGTATTTATCCCAAACCAATAGATTCCGAAACAACAGCCGACCAATATCTTTTGAAGGAAGATAAGAACAGCGGAGCTGCACTTTTGTTTGCACTTCTCCCTACCATTATGCAGGATGACGAGTTTAACGAATATTATCAGGAGTTGAAAAAGCACCGTGACAATGGTTATACGGATATGGAAGAAGCCGTGAAAACTGCAGCCGTCCTTTGTGACAATATCTATCGCAGATTACGATACGGAACTTCTCTTTCTACCGGCGGGATTCCCAATGATACTCCTGCCAATGGTGCTATTCCTAAGCTCAAACCATTCGCAGTACAGCAGGGTACTTACGCTCCTACAAATACGCTCTTTGGTACTTTTCAAGTGCTGATTCCCGGTTTCACCACAAAAAGGAACACGGAATCCATTGCCAAAGAAGACTTTATCAGTAAATACGTCTTATCTGAATCACGGATACTCACTCCCCAGGAAGAACTTACTGTTCCAACGCTGGAACCATGGTATATCATACCGCCAGAGATCAAGCGGATCTGTGAACATGCAAAATTGACAACAAATACTGTTTCACCTATGCGGAATTTTCTTCTGCGGGGTCCTGCAGGAACCGGAAAAACAGAAGGTGCCAAGGCGATTGCTGCTGGCTTACATCTGCCCTACCGTTGCATTACCTGCTCTGCCAATACGGAGATATTTGATCTGCTCGGTCAGATTCTTCCGGACGTGGATGGAAAATTATCCAGCCTTCAGAGTGAATATCCATCTTTCCAGGATATCATGTTAGACCCAGCAACTGCTTATCAGAAGCTGACCGGTATTTATGACGAAGAGGTGACGGAGGATGTGGTATACAAACAGCTCATCGACACAATCTTTGATGAAATGCATGCGCATTATAAGAACCAGTCTTCCCACCAGAAGTTTAAATACGTAGATACCCCTCTTGTTGAGGCAATCCGACACGGTTATCTGGTGGAACTTCAGGAGCCGACGGTCATCGCAAACCCCGGTGTTTTAGTAGGACTCAATTCCCTTCTTGACAGATGTAACAGTGTATTTCTGCCAAACGGAGAAGTGATCAAGAGGCATCCGGATACGACCATCGTTGTTACAACCAACAATGATTATGCAGGCTGTAAACAGATGAACCAGTCTGTCATTTCCAGAATGAATCTGGTGATCGATCTGGAGGAGCCGGATGAAGAAACACTGGTACAGCGCGTTCTCGGGATCACCGGATGCAAAGATAAGAAAATGGTCCGCACTATGGCACAGATCGTCAAGGCTGTTTCCGAATACTGCAGTGAGAATCTGATCACAGACGGATGCTGCGGTGTACGTGAACTGATTTCCTGGGTGCAGTCCTATATGGTCTGTGGTGACGTCCGGGAAGCTGCACATTACACGATCCTTTCTTCGGTATCTGCTGACGCAGAAAGCCGTTCGGAAGTGGAAACCGGCTGTCTGGATTCTATTCTCGCAGCATAGGAGGGTTGGTACATTGACACAGAGAAAACCTTATAACAATTTAAAAATTACAGAAGAAGATATGCTGGATATTTTCTCCGCAAATATCCATTATCTGCGGAAACTACCACGCTGGAATCTTTCCCAGAAAACCCTGGCAAGGATTCTGCATATTCCAACAAAATCTTACCGTAAGTATGAATTAGGAAGAGGCTTTCCACCCGTATTTGTGGTCTACCATCTGGCAGTCTATTTTGGATACACCATGGAAGAGCTTTTGACTGAAAAATTATTTTAAAAAGAAAGGACGAATTAAAATTGAATAGCAACCAGAAAAAATTAAAACAGATGATTCGGGATCAGGAACTTGCCATCAGTGACAAGGAACTGTTCACCTCATCTGCTTACCAGAAATACCTGACCTCTATGGCGAAAGCGGCTACCAGCCGCTACCGTCAAGGTCTTCAGACTCTGATGGAATGGAATGCCCGGGCAGACGCAGGCATTGCACATACGGATAACTATAAAATCCATATCAATGCTGCAAATGAAATCACCCAGAGTTTTCCTTCCCGGTATCTCCGTTCCGAAAGCCTTGTCGGATTCAACGGGCATGAGACTGCGCACCTGCTGTTCTCAGATTTTACAGCCCTAGGGCTGTATCTTGGCAACATAGAAAAAGGTGCCTTCTACCCATCCAATCCTTCCTTTACGGAATTTTCCTATCAGACAAATTGTGAAGAAATACTGGAGGCTATGGATAGCAAAGATAAAGCGACCTGCCTGACTCTGGCATCCTGCGCCTCTCATATCAATAATATTTTGGAAGACATCTATATAGAGGCACGAATGTGCACTTCTCATCCGGGCACTTTCCGCCGGGGGATTGAACTGAATAACCTGCGGATGTGTGAACAAATGCCATCAATCCAGAGTCAGATTGAAAAGAAGTATTCTGATTTTGCAATCATGGCAAATCTTCTGCTTCAATACTGCAGGGCGGGAACCATCAATAACCTGTCCGGTTATAAAGGTCCTTATTTGGATTATCTGGAAGATTGCATGCCATATGTAGATGTTGCCATTTATTCAGATGAAACAAAGGACCGTTTTCACGCTTCTAATCACATTGTGGCTATTCTATGGGAATACATCAAGCCTCTGATCGAAGAGACAAAAGAACGAATGGAGCAACATTCTGCATCGGATGCAAGTCAGATGTTAGAGGAACTTTTGGGTAACCAGATTCATGGTGCCACCCCATTGCCTTCTGGCAAAGGCGGTACTATGCCAAAGCAGGCTGAAGAAGGGAAAAAGGAACAGAAAGCAAATCCCTTACCGTGTACTCCTCCTGCCATGCGTCAGGAAAGAACGCAGGCTGCCCAGGATGTTGTAGCCGAAGAAGGAAACCGGATTGCACTTGCGAAAACGAATACCATCCTTGACGAAAATAATCCAGGAATTACTTATAATCACCAGTACCTTGGCACCGGTTATGAAAAGTCTGCCAACGACTTGTTCCGGATCCTGAATGGCATCGCTACAGAGAAAGCAGAAACACAGTACCAACAGGAAATGACCGAAGAACTGCAGAAGGCAGCAAACGATATCCATTACGGAAATGCTCATACCGGAGTTCATGTTACAATCAACCGAATGGCATATGTACCGGATTCTTTAAAACAGTCATATCAGGCCGTAGCACCAATGCTTATCCGGGCGTCCAAACGCCTGCAGAAGTCTATCGCACCGCTTTTAAAAGAAGAAAGTGAGGGTGGAAAATTAAAGAACCTGCAATTTGGAAAACGTCTGGATACACGTGCAATGCACCACGAAGATGGAACCTTTTTCACCAGGACCAGGCTTCCTTCTGAAGAGCAGAAACTTGCAGTAGGACTTTTGGTAGACGAGAGTGGATCAATGAGCTGGGGAGACCGGATTACACATGCGAAAAAGACGGCCATTGTGCTTTATGATTTCTGCCAGAGCCTTCAAGTGCCCATTACTATATATGGCCATTCAACTGGTGGCAGAGGCGTAGAACTTTATTCCTATGCAGAATTTGATTCTATCGACACATCAGACCGCTACCGGCTCATGGATATGTCTGCAAGAGGTGGAAATCGTGATGGTGCTGCTCTCCGTTTTGTGGCGGAGCATCTGGCAAAACGTCCGGAAAAGCAGAAACTTCTGATTATCATTTCTGACGGACAGCCTGCAGATACCGGCTATTACGGCACTGAAGCAGAAGCCGACCTGCGTGGCATTAAAAAGGAGTATTCCAAAAAAGGGATCAAACTCTTTGCTGCAGCAATCGGAGATGATAAGGAAAATATTAAGCGAATCTATCAGGATGGCTTTCTGGATATTACAAAACTGGAAGACTTACCAAAAAACATGACGCTGTTAGTGAAACAATACCTGAAGTAGAAAGAAGGGAAAAGCTATGAATCAGAATCAACCACCACGGATCTCCGAGCAGATCTATAAAGTACAAACGGATCGCAAACTCATTGCTGTTTATGACAGGCTTAGGTATGCACCACTGACCAGTTATGCTCAAATACATGCCAAAGGTGAGTACCAGGAAAACGGTCATAATGTCAACTCCCTGATTGGAATCACGATCCAGGATTATTCCAATGGAACGGGAAATAAAAATATCATCGTCCAGTTCAATCTGGCACCGGAACAGATCCAGTTTTTCTTAACTAGGATCACTGCCGGCTTCCAGGAATTTGAATGGTCGCTGAGCAAAATATACGGAAACCCTGATGCCCAGGGCTACTCCATTGCACAGCAATTTTCTATTTCCCGGCATGTAAATGACCAGAACGGGCGGATGATGAAAAGCCCCTGGCGGATTCAGATTGTAAATGGCAAAGGCATCAAGGTCAAAAATCAGAATGGCGGCTCTTATATGAAATCCGGGAGTTTTATTTTAGAAAAGAACGCCTTTATCCAGCTAACGGACATGGACCTGTATACGTTACTAAAACGCACGGATTCTTACATTACCAACTGGGAATCCTGTATGGCACCTTCCCTTATTTCAAATGGGAAGCGGGCTTATGCAGAACAACAATCTCAAAGAATCCAACAAAACGGACAATATCAAAACCCGGCACAGGCATCGCCTTATGACGCATAAAGTTTATGGAAAGGAAGCGGCATTTGCTGCTTCTTTTCTTTTAGAAAGAAAGGTGAACATATGAAATACTCAGATATCTGCACCATAGATTCGCAGGGACGTATTGTTATTCCTGCGAAATTGCGCAGACTTTTAAAACTTGAGAATGGGAATCCCCTGGAAGTAGAATTATCCAATCAGGAAATCCGAATTCGAAAATGCAGAGAACCTCATCAGGATACCATAAAGCTCCAGAGTATTCTTTCCATTCTTTATAGTTCAATCAAACACGGAGCCTTTATCTGCACAGCCCAGTATGTCATTGCAACAACAGGGATATATCTTCCAGAAGGCACTTCCCTTCCGGAAAGACTGGAGCCTTATATCGCCTCTGGAAATGAGGTGGTTCTGGATATAAGTCAGCCTCTTTATATGCTTTCCCATCACAGGGAACCCGTAGCGGCACTGTTTCCAATCCGCAATGACAAGGAACTGCCTCTCGCTCTGGCTGTCTTATCCAAAACACCACTTAATGAGATGGAAATGGGATGTGCAAGGTTAGTGGCAAAAACACTAGAGAAAGAATTTTGTTAAAAAGGAGTGTGATCACCATGAAAAGAACAAATATCAGACCGATAAGCAACATTGATAAAAAGGCAATTACCGTGACTGGAACCTTATTCCTGCCGCTTCGAATCGGGGAACGTGCATGGATTTCTACTCAGACACATACTTTCATGACAACTGCTGTGGAACGTATTCTGGAAGTTTCCAGAAACAACATTGTTTTCGAAACCCGTAACACCCAATATAACCTGAAATATGAAAACATACCGAATGAAACTGAGGTGATGTGTGCTTGACTACTTATGAACTGGGAAGCAGCCTGGAAAAGCTGCTTTCCAAACTAAAGCAGAACCGTGAGAATGTCCCTTTGGATATCCTGAAGACCTATTATAAAGTTCCTTACGAGGAATTAATTGCACAGGTAACTCAGACAGCCACTGCCTTTGTCAAATCAATTGTAGCCGGTCAGTTACTGATCAATCCTGACGTGTCAATGGACGAGCAGATAGATGTAGTCAATCAGACGATTCAGGATTCAGGAATGATCAAACAAATCAGCCACTGTATGTCACAGACCTATGATGTGACTCTTATACATCTGATGGCTTTAGAACTACGGGAAAAAGTAGAGGCAGCCTTATATCCCTATATTGCCAGGAAAAACTGTCTCGTGGCAGATCTTGACGATATCGAAAAGGAACCAATTATCTACAATACACTCACGAAACAAGTATATGAAAATGACCACTGGATAGACCGGGAGTTGGACCTAAAAGGTAAGCTCCTGGTTTACCCCAAAACAGAAGAAAGGGATGCATTATGAAAGTTTATGTATTATGCAGTTATGGGGATTCGCTCAATGATCCGTCCATATCCACTGACTATCAGGAAATATATGAGAAAATGGAAAAAAGTTATAAGATGGTTCTTGAAGACGTTTATCAAACCGAGGAAGAAAAAGAATATACTTATATTTCAGGATACAGTGCCCGTGCTGTTATTCACGGTGACTGGTTGGAGTGGTCCATTACCGAGCTTGATCTTACGGTAGCACCCCAATATGATATCCGAAAAATACAGCAAGCTTAGAATTGTAATATTCTGTATCAAATTACTACGAGCCGCCCATCTGGACGGCTCATATATTTTAAATAAAATCACGATCACAAATAGAAAATAAATATCTCTTACAAACAAAATAAAAGCAGTATCCAAAGACGATGTTTCTAAATATACAAACAAGAATCTGTCGGGCTCTTTGCAGAACCATCACATTTGTAACCATTCTTACTTCTTCCCTCGATTGATAATCTCACCACTATCATCTATCCACTGTTCATACCATCCGGCATTGTCATACACATAAGGAGTATCTTCATTTTTCAGAAGACTTTCCGGCATTGTAATTAAAAGCATACTTAATACCACAAGAACTGTTACACCTCCAATCACATCCCACTTTTTAACATGAGTCTTTACAAAATACACAGTATATGAGATGGCAAGAGGAAGCCAACAAATAAGAGCAGTAAGCATTCCCGGACCATAAAACGGAGAGTAAATGCCGTTTTCCAACAGCATTGTTCGGGAAGAAGTTGCTCCCAACAAATGAATGATTACTTCTGCATACCCGAATAACATCACAGCAAAACTCATTTTTCTCTCATACTTGTTCGTCTGTACAAGAATAAACCAAATCAATGCCCCACCAAAGTTGGTAATCATGTCTGTAAGTTCATTCATGGGATACCGATCTCGCAAAATAGCATCCGAAGAAAGATTGTAATAATAATGGAATCCGCCTGGAATGACCCACTCTTCCCAGACATGGAATACAAGAACAATGACAGTAAAAGCCGCCAGCTTTCTGAGTATATTCCAATCTTTCCAATGTACGATTAACTGTACTGTCAATATAATGCCCATGATCAGCATACAATACAGCCATCCTTTTTCAACAAACCAAAGCCACATAAGCAAAACTCCTTAATAAGTAAAATACATCCGATAAGAAATGTTTTATCAGTTTTCAGGGATAATCGGCACATACAGGAAACTATCGTACTTTCCCCCGGTGTATATGCGGTGCCTGCCTTTATTATGGTCTTTCGGCATATTGGCGGTGTCTACCTTTGAACCGGCGAACATCTCCGAGCCTCCAATCGTATACATTTCAGGTTTATCATCCGGAAAATAAGTGTATCCCTCTTTCGGAATCGTTATTTTTGCCATTTTCAGCTTGAATGGTCCTGTCCACATTTTCTGTGTCTTATATGGAGAAACAGTAATACGCAAAATATCCCCCTTTTTGAATTTCAATCCCATTGGCCATATCAGTATATCCACAGGGACGATTTCGCCACTTTTCAGCTTTTGTTCCTGTTTCATGGACTGTCTTGGATTTTCCTCTGTACTCTTTTCTTGGTCGAGTTCACGCAGAGAGACACGAATATAACCTTTTGCCGATGTATCCATGCCCGGACCTAAGGAGTATTTATATTTCAGTCCGTTCGGACGGCGTTTTTCCAGCATTACGCACAAATCCATATCATCATGGTCAAGAGCAGAAACCCACAGCCGCAGCTTCATATAACCGGTAAGCTCTGTGTCTTCCGACATCTTCATACTAAAGCTGACACCACTTCTTTTACGGTCTGAATTATACCCTACATAACTTTCTAATGAAACCGGACATTCTCTTAGAGCATTTTCTCCGGCGTCAAGGTACAGCCTCTTATATCTGGTACGGGGAATAGGAAAATCTTCCTCCTCACGGTCAACAATGTCCTTACCACCGGGATTGAGAACGCTGACACGTACTTTCGGAGTGTTCTCCCAGCCATTATCTTCACCTTTCAGATAACGGTCAAAAAAGTATCGCAGTTCTTCGGTATGCCCTTTGTGATAATAATCATCCCATTCACCTGTATTGTGGATGCGCAGCCATTTATCTTTTGAAGAAATCCGGCGGTAGCCCTCCAGTGTTCCGTAGGTGTGGATAGGATTGGTATAGCTGGCTACAATGTAGGCCGGTATATCAATTGCTTCCAGATCAGCTTCTTTGTCCTCCCACCAACTGCATATTGTGGGCTGCTTATTCATCATGGCAATAACATCTTCAATACCACCGTTTTCCGTAGAAGCAAAGGAGTCAGACAGCATCTTGACAAACTCCGGCATCATCACACCTCCACGTGTGGCAATCTCCCGATAGCAGTCAGATAAACCTTCCCATGGAGCAATCGCTGCAAGGTGCTTCGGCTTTTGTGCGGCAACAAACCACTGGGAAATAGCAAGCCATGAATTTCCGCTCATACCGATTTTCCCATTGCACCACTGCCTACTTGCCGCCCACTCAATAATATCCGCGCCATCCCTGCCATAGTCACTACCAAAAAAGAGGATAATGCCTTCTGAATTGTACGCTCCACGCACATCAGGATTAATGATTGCATAACCGTGATTACACCAATAAGCAGGATCAGGACCTTCAAACTTTTGCAGACCCGATGTAGCATCCATAGGAATGCCGGCATGATTCGGTGTATCGTCCAGCCATTGGGAACCGATTTCTTTTCCATATGGACTCATAGCCATAATAGCCGGATGTGGTTCATCATCATTCGGACGGAAAATATCCGTATAAATTGTTACACCATCCCGCAAGGTTATTGGTACATCTCGTTCTAAAATAATGTCACAAGGCAGAGGCATATATCCTTTCAAGCGAATTGTCCCCTTTTTCAGAAGAAGAGTTTCCTGCTTGAAGCCTGTATAGCGAGCACAGGGAGAATCCACCGGCAATGCACCTCGTACTGCTACAGTCATTTCTTTTCCATTTTTATCTTGTAAAATCATCGTATTGTTCTTCATTTACTGTTCCTCCGCTTCCGGTACAAAATATTCGTATCCATTGTCCTGTTCGTATTGTTCTCCATACTTCTCATAGTAACCACGATCGGTAAATTCGTAAGGAGTGTTTTCACTGCTGAGTATCGCTTCAGGCAGATTGATTAACAAAAATCCAAGTGCCCCCGTTGCAACAATCGCAATAATCCATTGTGTAAGCTTTGGCCGATTCTCTTTTTTCTTAAACAGATGAATGGCAAGGCCAATACAGACAGGAAGGAAACCAAACAGCGAAGTAATAAGCCCTGGCGAATAAATGGTACTCATTCCATATTTGCTAAAAATCTGCATATCCTGGATTCCAATACCGATGTGCATCACCACTTCCATCGCAGAGAATAGCATGATTGCAATTCCTGCAGGCTTTTTAAATCCCCATACCCTGAGTACAACACAGCCAATGACAACTGCACCGAAGTTGGTAATCATATCGGTCAATCGGTTCATCGGATATTTGCTTAGAAGCAAAGAACCGTGATTGATGTTATAGGAATAGTGCAGTCCTCCCGGTAATACCCATTCCTCAATTACGTGCAATATCAGTACAATGACCGCCAATGTACAGAGAATATTGAGTATCGACCAGGTTTTCCTGTTTTTATAAATCAGATAGCTTAATATAACACCAATCGCTCCCATCACATACAGCCATATAGATAACCACCCTTGTATAATTGCTTCCATACCCGTCGCTCCTTTTTAATTTTATTTACGATACAATTGTAGCGGAAATAAATCTGTGATACAATTGTTTCAAACCAAGTGCTACACACAACCCAAAACTTGTAGCGAAAAAGCGGAGGAAGCATATGTATCATATCAGTAAAGATAAGCGAGCCGTTCAATCATCCGAACTTATTTATAAAGGACTGTTGGAATGTATAAAGAAAAAACCTTTTGACCAGATCACGGTGAGTGATTTGCAAAAGGTTTCCGGAGTAGCGAGAACAACGTTCTATCGGGCATTTGACAATATTTCCGATGTGCTGTATTGGAAATGCGATACTTGTTTTTATGAAGTTTTAGGAAGCTATCACCCGAAGCTGTTTCAGGGAGAACTTGATCTTGCCAGACACTATTTTGACTATTGGGTAAATCATAGTGACATATTAGAACTGTTGATGCAAATAGGCAGACAGGACATTATCTATGCCTGTCATATGAAAAATGCTGATATTTTGCAACAGCGCTTTGGAGAACTTCCTGGAATTAATATGAAACACGGCAATTATTTTATTGCTATCCGTACCGGATTTACCATCAGTATACTAACCGTCTGGCTCAAAGGCGGAAGAAAAGAAAGTGCTGATGAATTGGTGCAGATCATTGAAGAACAACTCAGTATATTGACAAAAAGTATAACAAAAAGCTAATGATACTTTTTCTTAACTTTTTTATACCTTTTTCCAAATCAATTTCTAAAAATGAATGTAATTTTTCTTATGCCTTGGTGATTACTTCTTGAACAATATTGCTCCAAAGCACTTCATCTCTATATTGAACTCGAATCAAATCTACAGTATACAAGTCGCCTATCCGGACGGCTCTTTTTATTTGTACCTGATATAGTAATCCTCAAAAGAAATATTACATTCATCTTTCGCTGTAACAAACTGATATGTTTTAACCAACGTCTTCCTTTCTTCAGCATCCTTTTGAATTTTCATGAGCAACGATGAAACCTGAAAATCATCATAAGCATGTTCAATTAGGATACTCATAAGTTCGTTTAACACTTCCTGTCTTTCGTAGTCAGATTTTAAATCTATTCTCAAAATCCCCATACGTTTCCCATCTACTGCATATTTTAAAGAAGGACAAATCTCTATTGTTCCTATCAGATAATTGGTTTCTTTGTCAAGGATGCTCCAGCGTACAAAATCCTGTACTTCATACCGCTCCAGCCAGAATTCTACACATTCTTTGAATTTTTCCAAATCTGTATAATAAAAATCATCCCCACAGCAATCTCCATTGAAAAATCTTGCCGCATCCGAATCTGAATAGCAGGAAAATAATGCCTCTGCATCTTCTCGCTTAAGTTTTCTTATAATAAAATGCTCTGTTTCATACACAGGGCAATCTATAAATGGATTCATCTTTTGTACTCCTTTCTATTCCGGGAATATCATATCCCACGTATTATTTTCCGGATGGTAACATAGGATAAAGTTCTGCATCCGATTATTCACAACTGCTCTGCAGTCATATCGATACATCAGAATACCCGCATAATGCTTCTTATCAGATTTTAGCACTTCAATATCTTTCAGTAAATGCCTGGCTCCCTCAGTATCCTCATATTTTATCATTCTGGGGATCATTTTACCGGTGCTGGTAAACCAGCAGTCTGCTGCAACCTTATGTGGCACTCCCCGAATTGCTTGCTCCTGAAGCTTTTCCTCTTCCATACCGATTGAAAATCCCATCAAATGACACCTCCTATTCTACCTTTACTTTCTTATAATCAACTGTACGTTTTTCCCGACTGATACCACCTGACATGTGATCAATCCTGCTTCCTACAAATACTGCCCGTTTTAAAGAATCCCTGCCATAACGCATCCGAATCTTATCTACAGTTGCATCCATATGCTCCAGCTTTTCATAATCCGTTGTATCAAACATATCAAGCTGCCGCATATCCATATGATCCTTAATCCTGCTGGTATGAATGCCCAGATGCCGGATTGCTTTCCCATTCCAAAGAGAATCAAAGAGCTGACATGCACAACGATGGATTTCTATCGTAATGTTGGTTGCATTATTCAATGTCATCTGATGGCTTGCATACTGAAGATCAAATGTTTTGATTCCGACGGCGATTACCTCTGCACGGACGCCTGCCGCCCGCAGTCTGGTTCCAACTGTCTCTGCCAAAGCAAGGAGAACCAGCTTGGCTGTAGATACATCTGTAACATCAAAAGCAATGGTGGTGCTGTTTCCATATCCTTTATTTGCTGGAGCTTCTGACTGAACCACAGAAACATCCATCCCGTTCGCAAATGCCCAAATCACCTCTCCATGCTTTTTCAAATGACTTTTCAGCATAATCGGATCAGACTGTGCCAGCTCACCAATCGTATGGATTCCCATATGAAACAATTTCTTTGCAGTAGCTCGCCCAACGAAGAACAGATCCGTTACCGGTAGCGACCACATTTTCATTTCAATCTCATGCTTCCATAAGGTATGGACTCGGTCAGGCTTTTGGAAATCACTTGCCATTTTCGCCAGCAGTTTATTCTCCGATATCCCGACATTCACCGTAAATCCTAATTCTTCCCTGATTTGATTCCGAATACGGTTGGCTGCAGTGACCGGTTCTCCCCACAAACTTTCGGTGCCGGTCATATCAACAAATGCCTCATCCACGCTATATTGCTCAACATCCGGAGAGTATTGCCGAAGGATCTCCATAAAAGCAGCGGAACATCTTTCATACAAACTATAATTCGGAGGAACCAATTTAAGCTGCGGACACTTTTGAAGTGCCTCCACAATACTCTCGCCGGTTTTGATATTATATTTCTTTGCCGGGATTGATTTTGCCAGGATAATTCCATGCCTCATGGCCATATCACCTCCGACAGCAGCTACTTCATCCCGCAGATCTACTTTTCCTCCTAAATGATAGAGGCGGTAAACAGCCTCCCAGGAAAGGAAGGCTGAATTCACATCAATATGAAAAATCACTTTATCCAAACTTATGTTCGCCTCCTTTTAAATTATTATATCGAACTGGTATTCTTTTTACAAGAGTGAAAATATGGAATCTACACCTCATCTGATATTTTTTACAATCATTGATGTTATAAATTCCCCGTATATACAATATATAGTTTTTGATCATTTGACATCTTCTATATATAGTGTTAAAATAATTTTGTAATCATTATTTGTGTCATCCGTAATGGATATTCACACGCAGTTTAGGTTTGTATATAAGTCAGGAGGATTTCTCTGCCATCACAGAGCAGAGCCTTCTGGCTTTTTTATTTTGCAGGAATCTGCAGCATATTAGAGAATGAACGCATTTGTGTCCATTCTCTTTTTTTGCCTAAATGCAGGAAGGAGGGAAGGACAAACGAATTATTCACAAAAATGATTGCCCAATAATTTACCAGAAGGGAGATTTTTATGAATTACAACGAATTTCAAGAAACATTACTCAAAGAACTGGAAAGCAGGCTTGATTCCCATATCAGCCTGAATCCTATCACAACGACTAAGAACAATAACACCCTGAAGCATGGAATTGAATTTTCCAATGATACATCCAATATAAGCCCTGTTTTGTATCTGGACGAATGGTATGAATTCTATCTGACCGGAAAATCTCTTTCACTGATTGCAGAAGATATTGTTGAGCTGTATCACCAGGCGGCAGATGTTTCCTTTACGGACACAGAAATGCTACTCAATTATGAAAAACTTCAAGAAAAGCTCCTCTACAAATTAGTCAATTTCAAGTCAAATCAGTCGCTACTAAAAGATGTACCGCATATTCCTTATTTGGATCTGGCAATTGTCTTTTATGTACTTTTGGACTGTAAGGATAGTAGAATGGCAACGGTTCTGATTCGAAATGAACATCTAAAGACCTGGGGAAAAGATCTAAATACCATCTTCTCAGATGCAAGAAAAAACACTCCTCGTGTCTTTCCTGCTGAACTCACACCTATGTCTGATTTTCTGCAAAATGCTTTTCCTAGCTCAAATGAGTTTATAGATTCAGACAGAGATTGTGTCATGAAATCAGAATTGTTCATACTCTCTAATGCTATAAGACAACACGGTGCTATCTGTACACTGTATGATGATCTCATGAATCAAATCGGTAAAACATTACAGGATGATTTTTTTGTCATTCCCAGCAGCGTACATGAAGTTCTGTTATTAAAAGCTTCTGATACTGACTGCATGGAATTAAACGAAATCATTCGGGAAGTCAATGAAACAATGGTCATCCCAGAAGAAATTCTTTCAGATCATGCATACTTTTATTCTCGGGATCGTAAGGAACTCCTGTGTGCTTAACCAAAAATGCCATAAAATAACACCGAGCCGCCTGATTAAATTCAGACGGCTCCTTTTACATTAAAAATAAACTCTGTTGTTCATAGTCCTGCCTTCGTGCCAACTGTGGCGGCTTTTTATGCAGTGCATATTCCAAAAACGTGTCTTCATATACCCAATCTTCCAATTCGGATCTTTCCAGAATCAACGGCATCCGATGATGCACAGGACTGACCGATTCATTTGCCTGGGTAGTTAAGATAATGAAATGGTCTTCATCCTGAAAGCGATTGTAAAAACCCGCCATGAATAAGACCGGCTGATTTTCTCTCAGGAAAGTAACTTTATTCTTATCCGGATCCCATTCATAAAACTGCTTTGCCGGAATGATACAGCGTCTGTGCATCACACTATCCCGGAACGACTTTCTTTCCAGAGCTGTTTCTGCTCTTGCATTAATCAGCAGCCCTTTTTTCTGATATTGCGGAAAGCCCCATAACATTTCTTCTGCCAGAAGATGTGGTTTCCTTCCGGTGATCACAGTTGCAGACTGAGAGGGATAAATATCACCCCTGCGCTCTCTTCTCAGTTTCTCATCCACCTCCCGGACCACTTTTTCTATTTCTCTGGCTGTATCATCATCCACATAATATCGTCCACACATTCCAATCTCTCCTCGTTTCGCAAGATCACTGATAGAAAAAGACAGCACAAAATGCTGCCTTATCCTCTATGAATTTCTCTTTATCCAGCGTTTTATTATGTATTCCCAATCCATACCATCCTGAAGCACACGAAGAATTGTAACCGTTGCAGTTCTTTCATCAATAGTATAAAACAGCAAATGATTACTTTGTGGCTTCATATAGATATTGTAACCTCGATACTGAAACCCTGTCGTTTCATATCCTGTCGGAAATACTTTTAATTGCATTGCTGCTGCTTTTATCTTTTGCGAAAAGCTTTCTGCATATTCACGATATTTGAAATGCTGGAGAATATATTTCTTTTTCTCTTTCACATCACGCTTACCGCTTTCAGCAATTACAACACGGTATTTCTTATTTTCCATTTGCGTTCCTTATACTGCGTCGATTTCCTCCCAGGCTTCCTCGATGGTCTGCACTCTGCCATTTTCCATATCGTCAATCGCCTCGTCCAGCTTTGCCAGCAGAACATCCATTGCATGATCAATTGTATAAGTTGCTTCTTGAGATTTTGTAGCCTGTGCCAATGCCATAACCATCACCCTTTCTCCACGGAAAATCTTTACTATCTTTATCATACTACTATCTGATGGAAATATCCATTTCTTTTTCATTTGGGATTCATGCACAACATTCAACCCTATTCTTATTTCTTTTGTATTGTACAATGTAAAGTAATTTCATATTAGGATCACTGAACTGTCTTTTAATCCCAGTTATATAATACTGATAATCCCTGCTAAAAAATCTGCCTTGAAGCCCCACTAATTGTTCTGCAATCTTTTCTGTTTCTTCAGAAATCAACGGATAGTTTTCGTATTTACCAGTCTTCAATGATTTTTTATGAATCTTTCTAACAACTATCTCGGAGGGTTTCAGATCATAAATATCACGCATTCTTAATCCGGTTTCTGCAGCAATCCGCAGAAATAAGATGCTTCCCAAATCATGTTGCTCATACAATTTTTGTAAAGCCACCATATATTGTTCTTTGATCTCTTGATCCGATAGCGGTATTCTCTTATTCAACAGCCTGTTTCCACATGATTTTCTGTAATTATTGTAGTACATTCACATTTTCCTCCGCTCGTTTCAACGGTTTCAAAAGAGACTCTGCATTACTGATAAACTGTTCCTTTGATTGATCCGCTATATAGATTTCCCATAATTGTTTATGTATCACTCTTACAGTAATTCCATTGCACTGATTCTCTAACATCTTCAGAAATGGAAAAATCATCGTTTTTTGAATATCCTTCCCTTCAAGTACATGATGTTCCTCCTGTCCGTACACCTCATATAGACATTCCAATATAATATTCATATCTGTCACAAACTTTATCATTGGTTTTTCATACTTCCTTTTCTGCACGGCTGCCATCTGAAACTCCTTTCACATCCGGACGGTTAATCCATCAAGCCTTTTCAGCGGCAGTCCCACCAGATACCAGTCTTCATCCATTTCAATCCGGACCGGCACCCAGACATCATTAATTTTTACTTCAAAACATTCTCCACAATGCAGACCGCCATAATATGATTCCATTCCAAATCGGATATCATAACGTCCACTTTCCTTGTCATAAAAAAGATTACCTTCTCGTTTCTCGCTCATTCTATTATTCCTCCTGAAAAATTATCTTTTATACTTAGTAATAGTGACGTTAATCTGATGATTGCAAAATCTCAGGATGTTTTTCTAAATATTTTTTTCGATAGCGATAAAACGTCGTGTGGGATAATCCTAATTCTTTCCGAAGCTCTGTCGGTGTAATCTCTCCGGCAATTACTTTTGAAAATGCTGCATCAAACTTATCTTCTCCGATTGCTGCAGGTCTTCCATAATCATCCCATTCTCCTCGGAGCTTCTTCATTTCTATGCCTTCTCTCTAGCGCTTTTCTTTTTTCTCAATTTCTGCCTGTGCCATAGAAGCATAAAGTTCCAGCATCATATTATTGATGGTTTCCATCATAAGACAAGCCATGGTGTTATCCATTTTTGACATATCCATCAATGTAGTCGGCAACTCCAGAACCATTAGCCGCACGCCCATTTCCTGCAGTTGTCGAATCTGCTCCATGGTATCCTTCTTATTCCTGCCCAACCGGTCCAATTCCGTAATAATCAAAATATCTCCTGACCGCAGAACATCTTCTACCAGCACAGTGTATCTTGGTCTGTTGAAATTCTTTCCTGTCTGCTGATCCGTAAAGATATTTTTCAGCTCCATTTCGTGTTCCTTACAGAATTGCCGTATCTCCTGAATTCCTCTGTCAAGATGCTGGTCCCTAGTGCTGGTCCTGTGATAACCATATACAGCCATTTTGCACTCTCCCTTCTGCAAATGTTCCAAAATGTAGGCATTTCTTCTGGAATATTCCAAAAGGAATTATCCATACATTTCGGTACAAAATTCACGTCTCTTTTTCCATATTCCAAATTGTGTACTTTTTGAAATATGCTTAACTATTCTGTATGTAATAGGAAAGGAAAACGCAACCTCTAAGCAAAATAATATCCCTGACTCTAGGATTTAGATTTCAATTTACCCAACAAATTTGTATCCACTGTTTATCACTGTCTCTATATAACCGTTTCCAATTTTTCTTCGAATCTGGCTGATCACATTTGCCACAGCACTTCCGCAATATTCCTGATCTTCTTTCCAGACAGCTTCATAAATCTGTTCTTTTGAAATCACCCATCCAGGATGTAATGCCAGATAAGAAAGGGTCTGAAACTCTAAATGAGAAAGAGAAATAAATCTACCATTTTGGAAAATCATCTGTTTCTGAAGATGAATTTCCAACTGAGAGAAAGTAAGTATATTGGGATCATGAGTCATTGTAGCGGATTCTGCATTTGGCAATGAAACCAGAACAGTCTCTGTAATATTCCCCGACTTTCCAATCTTCCTCATTACAATCTCTATCATTTCTTTCAACACCACCACCCACTATTTCACTTCAAATCATGTGATATCCCTAAGGTTCTATTTCAACAAAAATTTAAAAAAGTTATTGTATCTATTCATCAATAAATAATAATCGGATAACCTGCTTCAATCGTATCATAAATAATTTTTGCCTGTTCTTTAGGAAGATTGATGCAACCATGACTTCCCTTTGTCTTATATAACTCGCCACCAAATGCATCCTGCCAGTCCGCATCATGGAGTCCCTGTCCATACACAAACGGCATCCAATATTCCACTTCTACCTCATATCCATAAATATCACTGCTCAGTGTAAATGGCCTTGCTTTATATGCAATTGGCCATGACCCACGATACGTCTGTAATCCCTCACTAGGAAGTCCGCTGATAATATCTGTTTCTGTAACAAGCTTTCCATTTTTATAAAGCCATAAATATTGTTTATCTAAACTTACTTCTATGTAACTTCCCTGAAGATCATCACTTCCGTTCCTCCTCAACCCCTGTTTACTGTAAACCGGTTCTCGTTTTACATCACTACCACTCTTTATATCTTCTAACAACTTCTGCAATTCCGCATCTTTGTCAATCCAGTAACCATATTCATTTCCACTGATAATTACTTTTTCTCCAAAAGAAGTCTTAAAAGAACGAGGCACGTACATTGTGTTATATTTTGAAGACAATTCTTTAACAAAAGCTACTACGTCTTCTTCCTTAACACTTATACTGTCCCCACTGACAATTAACCATGAACATATTTTTTCATTGTCCAAAACTTCGACAGTATCGCCAAATATATAAGAAACCGTTGTTGTCCGGTATTGCAAAAGCTGTCTGTTTAATTCTTCTAATTTTCTATTTAGATCACTTTCTTCTGATGATACAGCTGTCTGATATACCTGACGATTTATTTTTATTTCTAAACGACTAGAGATCAGCTGTTCTTCAAAGTCTTCTGCTAAAGCATTATACACTTGTTCAACCAACTTCTTTTTGTCAATCTGATTACCTTGTATTTCATCCACTAAAATAAATGCTTCTTTCTGTTTGTCGTAAACGATATAAGCATCTGATGATTCTATTCGTTCTCCTAAATTGAAATCCTCGATATTCAAAACATCTTCCAACTTATTTTCCATTTTAATTTCATACTCTATCGAATAATTCTTTCTTTTTTCAATCAGGCCACGCTTTTGGTCTCTTTGTTTTTTTATTTTCAAAAGTTCTTTCTTCAATAAAGACGGCTCCAGTGCATATCCCATATTTCCCACTGTCGTCTCAAATATGTTTTTCCCATTTTCCTGGAAAACAACTTCTTTATTTCGAAATGTCTCTTCAATCTCTTTTACTGCCTGTTCCAGGGTACATTTCGAAATATCCATTCCATATATGGATATTCCGCATCCCATTGTTTCTTCATCCACCTTTTTTTCATAAATAGCCAGTACAATTCCAAGAAGCATCATACATAAAATACTACTCAGTAAAAAATATATTAACTTTAATTTTCTACATTTCATTTCATAACTTCGCCTCTTTTTCTATTCTTTTGGGCAAAGTAATAAAAAATAAGGTTCTTATGTCTCTGTTTTCTGCCCAAATTTTCCCACCGTGTCGTTCAACAATTGCTTTTGTTATTGACAATCCAATCCCCATTCCTCCAGTTTTTGAATTTCTCGATTTATCTACTCTATAAAAGCGCTCAAACAGATGTGGCAGACATTCTTTGGGAATTGGATTTCCTATATTTTCTACTTGGATTTCAATCATATAATCCATTTCTAAATACCTTATCCAAATGGCTGTTTGGGGTTCGGCATACCTTATTGCGTTACCAATTAGATTAACCATACATTGCATAATACGCGCCCTGTCTCCCCAAATTATATCGCCATGCTTTATACACAAGTTAAATGTCAGATTTTTCTTATCCAATTGAACATCAAAATTGTAGTATAACTGCTTACACATATCATAAAAATCAAAATCCTCGTATCTAAGTATTCCCTTCCGATTCTCCAACAAATACAGTTCCTGGAGTTGCTTCACAATCCCTGACAGTCTGAGAATCTCTTCTCTACAGCTTTCCAAACGTTCTCCTGTTGGCTCCCATATACCATCAATCATCGCTTCCAAATGACTCTGTATGTTGGTTAAGGGTGTCCTAAGCTCATGAGCTACATCCGCAGTAATCTGCTGCTTTTGTTCTTCCTCTTTTTTCAATGTTTGCGACATTTCATTAATTGCAGTAATCAGCTGTTGAGTCTCTGCAGTACGGCTTGTTACCAAAGACTTTACTCCATATTCACCATTCGCTATTTTTTCCGCCACCCGGACAGCATCTGAAATTGGTTCCGCTATTTTTCGTGCCATGATTCCTCCCATTATAATAGCTATTACAACAAACACCCCACCAATAACTACAAAACAGATGTTGAGATTATTCATCAAACGCAGTTCCTCATCAGAAAAAGAATACGGTCCATAATAGCCAACCGTAAGTTTTCCAACGCTTTTATTTTCATAAGACAGAGTATATATTTCTTCCTGATATTTACCCTGAAAATTAAAATATCTGCTACGCATATTACTCTCAGCATGTTCTAAAACAAGTTGACATTCTTCACTCTTGTGTGTTTGAATATCCCAATCCATTTCTCCACCTTTTGTTTCCAAATGGATAAAAACCCCATTTTGCATTGCAGCATTTCCTATAACTTCTACCTGTTCCTGACTAAAACTTCCAGTTTCCGCATCATATAAGTCCTGTAATTCATTCACGATATTGGATATTCTCTGTTCCTGCTGTCGTTTAGCATAATTTTCAAATTCTCTCTCCATATTAAATATAAACGCAACAGCAATGGAACAGATGACGGCAATAGAAATCAAAGAATATGTCAAAATCAATTTACTCTTAATGGTTTTCATATTCACCTCTTATAACACAAATTTATATCCAACACCGTACACTGTCACAAAATATCTAGGCATCTTTCCATCTGGTTCCACTTTCTGTCGTATACTTTTTATGTAAGTATCAATACTCCGATCATATCCCGCAAATTCATCCTCCAATGCATAAGATATAATCTGTTCCCTGCTAAATACACGGTTTGGTGACCTAACCAATAGTTCAAAAATTTTATATTCTGTCGGTGTAAGATGGATTTCCTCCCCCTGCTTTTCTACCTTCCGATATGTAAAATCCACTGTAATATAATGATTTCCTATGATTACAACATCCTGCTTATTTTCCTCCATCCTTTTCTGAGTGCGCCTTAACACCGTCTCTACTCTGGCCAATACATTCCTTGGACTAAAAGGCTTAACAATATAATCATCCGCACCAATCTGCAGACCCCTGACCATATTATTTTCTTCTATTTTTGCAGTCAACATAATGATAGGTATATCCTGCTTCTGATGAATCATCTGGCAGACATCTTCTCCCATAATATCCGGTAGCATCAAATCCAAAATAATCAAATCCGGCTTCAGTTCCTCTGCCGCCTCTATTGCTTTCTGTCCACTATGTACTGACTTTGTTTGATATCCTGCATTTTTTAAATATGCTTCCAACACTTCCGTAATCTTGATCTCATCATCTACAATCAATACCGTCCTTTTTTTTGTACTTTCCATTAGTTCCATATCCTGTCCTCGCTTCAATCTACCTCTATAATCGTAACTCTATAGTCCAATATAGATGTGATGGTAATAATCGCATTTATAATCCTCGGCATAGATACGTAATCTGCTTCAAGAATCATTTGCCCCGTCTCAAAATAAATTTCTATTTTATTTATTCCTACAATCTTCTTTAGTTCCTCACATATCCTATCTGCAGAATCTTTATTGTTCAGTCCCTGAATCATAAATATTCGCCTTTCCATAAAATAATCTCACCTCTCATATAGGAATATTTTCACATGTAACCTAATTAATCTTGTTCGTTTTACTATATCAGAATGATGTGGGGATTATGTGGAGATTAAGCTAATAAACTTTCACTATTTCCGGGCTGTAACAATTTCTATTCCTAACTTGGTAACCAAACTCACATGGCAATCAGATACAGAATAATATATCTGCTTGCCCTCTCTGCGTCTTCTTATGAGTTTATGAGCTTTTAATATATTTAACTGATGGGATACCGTAGACTGTGATGCATTGAGATAACCTGTCAACTCACTGACACAAATTTCTCTGTCAGACAGCAAAAAAAGTAACTGAAGCCTTGTAGGTTCACCCAACACCTTAAAAAATTCAGCCAATTGACTATAATCAACCTGAACCGTATCGTATACATTTTTCATTTGTATATTTATTCTCCTAAAAAAGGCGCAGTCTTTTGGTGTCTGCGCCTATATATTTAAGTTTATTACAAGTCAAACATTAATCGTTAATTATCATAGATTGTGTACTCTCAAAGCACGTATTGCATTCAATACTGCGATTACTGTCACCCCTACATCAGCAAAAATTGCCATCCACATATTTGCAATACCAACCACACCCAAACCAAGGCAAACAAATTTTACAACTAAAGCAAATACAATATTCTGATAAACTATAGAGATGCACTTTCTAGAAATTTTAATCCCTTTAGCAATCTTCATTGGATCATCATCCATTAATACCACATCTGCTGCTTCTATAGCCGCATCGGATCCCATTGCTCCCATAGCAATTCCTATGTCGGCACGTCCAAGCACCGGAGCGTCATTGATGCCATCGCCTACAAAAGCTAGCTTCGCTTTTTTCCCTTTCTGTTCTAACAATCGTTCCACTTGAGTAACCTTATCGCTAGGCAGTAATTCACTGTGGACTTCATCTATGCCAAGGTCAGAAGCAACTTTTTCAGCAACCCTCTTTGCGTCTCCTGTAAGCATAACAGTCTTTTCAACTCCAGCTTTTTTCAATTCCGCAATTGCCTTTTTAGAATTTGGCTTTTCAATATCAGAGATTACAATATGACCAGCATATGCCCCATCAATTGCTACATGAATGATAGTTCCAACTGAATGGCAGTCCACATACGGAATATTCAGCCTTTTCATCAACTTAGGATTACCGACCGCCACTTCAATGCCGTCTACTTTTGCGATCAATCCATGTCCGCTGATTTCTTCAATATCTGTCACACGACTACGGTTAATTTCTTTTCCATAGGCCCGCTGAAGGCTCTTGCTAATCGGATGGGAGGAAGAACATTCTGTCAAAGCTGCGTATTCTAAAAGTTTCTCCTGCTCCATCTCATTGTGATGAATACCGCTCACCTCAAATACTCCTTGAGTCAGTGTCCCTGTCTTGTCAAAAACTACAACTTTCGTCTGGGATAATGTTTCCATATAATTTGAGCCTTTAATCAGAACACCTTCTTTGCTGGCTCCACCTATTCCAGCGAAAAAACTGAGTGGCACACTAACTACTAATGCACACGGACAGCTAATTACAAGAAATGTAAGCGCACTATAAATCCAGTTTGCCCAGTTTGCCGCATTTCCTGTAATTAAATTAAAAACAGGTGGTAAAACTGCCAGCAACAGTGCAGCAATACATACTGCTGGTGTATAAATTTTTGCAAATTTAGAAATAAAATTCTCCGAATGTGACTTACGAGAGCTAGAATCCTCCACTAGCTGCAAGATTTTAGAAACTGTTGATTCTCCAAATTCTTTTGTAGTCTGGATTTTCAGTACCCCTGTCATATTGATACATCCACTGATTACCTCGTCTCCCTCACCGGCCTCTCTTGGCATGCTTTCTCCGGTAAGTGCGCTGGTGTTCAAAGCTGAAGTTCCTTCTATGATAACTCCATCAATAGGAACTTTTTCACCCGGCTGTACCACGATCACGTTTCCAATACCAACCTCATCTGGATCAACCTTTTTCAACTTCCCATCACGTTCAATATTTGCATAATCTGGTCTGATGTCCATGAGGGCAGTAATGTTTCTGCGGCTTTTACCCACAGCGTAACTTTGGAACAATTCTCCTACTTGATAGAACAGCATAACAGCAATTGCTTCACTATAATCACCACTCTTTTCATAAGTAGCAAGTGCAATAGCACCGACTGTCGCCACAGCCATCAAAAAATTTTCATCAAACACCTGACCGTTCACAATTCCCTTTCCGGCCTTCCGTAATATATCATAGCCAATCACCAAATATGTCGCCATATAAAGTACTATATTTATAAATCCATTAAACGGCAGGAGTTTTAAACCTACCACCATGACCGCCGAAATAAGAATCCGAACCAGCATTTTTTTCTGCTTCTTTGTCATAACGAAGCCTCCTTTCAATTTAATATTTGCTTATTTGTTGAATTATATACTTCAAATCAGCGCCCCTTCCGCTTTCTGCATCCGGAGCGCCATAAAATACTGCTTCTAACTAAATCTCAATTTCACAGTCAGGTTCTACTTTCCTACAGGCTTTTAAAACTTCTTTCATTACCTGCTTTGCATCCTTGCCTTCTTCAAACTCTACAATCATCTTCTGAGTCATAAAATTAACTGTAGCAGAAGCAACACCAGCTGTTTTTCTTGCTGCATCTTCCATTAAATTAGCACAGTTGGCACAATCAACTTCAATCTTATAGGTTTTCTTCATTACAAATTCTCCTTTTCACTTTTTAGATTTAACCATTAAGCACTTGTTTAATTGTTATGTTTGTAGTATAATTACTGCACAAATGGAAGTCAACAGGTTGCAGACAGTCCCTTCCAAAATGGATAAAAACATTTCTAAAAAGGATATTTTTAAACAGTAGATATTGATAATCTGACTATTAATTATCAGAAAGACGAGGTGCCTTTTGTATAACGAATATATTACACAAATCAAGAATGAACTCATAAATATCCCGGACGGAATCCTTTTTGAACAGACATATCCCTGCATAGATACTCCTGTCTGTTCTGAACACCTTGATACGCTTCCAAATGGTAAGGGCAAAAAAATTTCATGGAAATTATTGACTGGAATTACTATTATTTTTCAAGATTATTTAGCAGAACAGATTTCCTGTAACCACAAACCAGAAAAGGAACTTTTGGAAATTAACTATTGTCGCTATGGACGAATCGGCTGGAATATGAAAAACGGTCGTTCCATCTACCTTGGTCCTGGTGATTTCTCACTTCACACAAGGCAACTATGCGCCGGTTCCGTCATGACTCTGCCCAGCGGTCATTATGAAGGACTTACTGTCTGCATTGATCTTTCACAATTTGATCAGGCACCCCCAGAACTCTTAAGAGGGACAAAAATAACAGGGCAGATGCTTTCGGAAAAATTTTGCTCTCGTGGAAATTTCTCCTTACTTACAGGCAATGAAAAAACAGAAGCAATCTTTTCTGGATTTTATAATTTATCCGAAAATCTCAGGAAACAA
Source organism: Bariatricus sp. SGI.154 (assembly GCF_050313795.1). Classification (NCBI taxonomy): domain Bacteria; kingdom Bacillati; phylum Bacillota; class Clostridia; order Lachnospirales; family Lachnospiraceae; genus Bariatricus; species Bariatricus sp. SGI.154. Next base: position 11,497 of record NZ_JBNPMC010000016.1, on the reverse strand, counting down.
TATTTCATATTGAAATCCCTCGAGCTACTTCTCTATCTTAGTGAATTTAAAATCACTTCCGGAAAAGAACCAGGGAAATACCAGTCGGAACAGGTGGAAATTATCCGCCAAATCCATGATTACCTTTTACAGAACATAAACCACCGGATAACAATTGAAGAGTTATCAAAACAGTATCTAATGAACCCTACAACTTTGAAATCTGTATTTAAAGCAGTATATGGAGATTCTCTTGCTGCACACATGAGAGAGCACCGACTAGAAAAAGCTGCTATACTGCTTACCGAAACCAATAACAGCATCTCACAGATTGCTAAAGCAGTCGGTTATACAAGCCAGAGCCGCTTTTCTACAGCTTTTCATGAAGTATACCAAATGCTTCCGTTGGAATATCGAAGAATTCATTCCAACATTCACTAAAATATATATTTCTTAATAAAAAGCAGACCATAAGGATAATCAGACAGTAGCTAATTATCTTTATGGTCTCTATTATATCTTACTTCCAATACTCCACTCATTTTATATATATTTGTCAGTAAAGCCTGTTTTTCAGCTTTTGACTTAATCAATACATGATAATAATATTCACAGCTTTTATTTTTTTCAGATGTCCTTATCATGATCAATTCCTTCGATATGGTAAATTGTTTTATAACTACATCAAAATTTATTTTATCCATCCGTTCTTCTGGAACTGTAATCTTCATCATGTATTCTTTATCGTCTGTTTCCAAACTCCCTTTAAGTATGTGATACCTCGTCATGATAACAGCAAACCCAATAAGAATCATGACTATAGCAAACACTATTATCACCAAAATTACAATCTCTTTATATAACAGCATAATGATGGTCTGTACTGTCATGGAATAATTCCCAATGGCAGTACTAGATCTTCCTTACTATCCTCCTCTCTATCAATTTGATAATTTACCCAAGGTTATTCTGTATGTATTAGTTTAAAACTATTTCACAATAATGAAATCTCATAGGGCAGATGGGATTGAAAACATGTGGTTGCATAATCTCTATCTACTCAAACCCCTTCTTTCCCATCTATTGCCCCTTTATATAAACATCAGACATATTATTTTATGCATGCCGATGGAATTGCTTATATGTTAATTTCCCGAATCCTGTGCTTGCACCCCAGAGCTATCTGTAATATTCATACCACTTTGAAGACTCGGGTCAAACAGTTTCACATCCACATTACCACCTGATGAATCAACAATATACATCTTTACTGTTGGAAGAATCTTATCCAATGTCTCCAGAAGCAATCTGTATTTTGTCGTATCCTCCGTATAAATTGCAGAATTATTCTGGTATTCTTTTAGCATACTCAGGAATTTTTCAGTATCACCTGTTGCGCGCGAAATCTGTTCTTCCTTATAAGCCTCCGCCGCAGAAATTTTTTTCTCTGCATCAGCACGCGCTTGTGGAATCAAGCTGTTAGAATAACCATTTGCTTCGTTAATAGCTGTTTCTTTCTCCTCTTTTGCAGTTGTAACATCCAAGAAGGCATCTGATACTTCACCCGGTGGAACAATTGACTTAATATTAAAAGCCGTAATTTGCATACCTGAATCATATTTATCTAAAATATTCTGTGCAATTTGCAAAATATTGTTCTGTGCTACAACCTTTTCCGAACTTAGTACATCATCCACGGCAGTGTTTGCCATCATTCGTACAAGAGCAGATTCAACACTGTAACGTACCAATTGCTCACTGCTCCCATTGATGTTATACAAAAATTTGGCTGCATCCACTACTTTATAATGAACAACTGCCTGTGTCGTAATGATATTCTCATCACCTGTTAACAACTGAATCGCCTGCGGTTCTTCCTCTGGCTGATGTACATGTTCCGGTAGCGACATCCCTACATCAGCTCGTCTTACTTCTGATACATTTACCTTTTGCACCTGGTCAATCGGGAATGGTAATCTATAGTGTAATCCTTCCTCCACCGGCTGTACCTGCACCACTCCAAATCGTCGAATGACAGCTTGTTCTCCAGGACTAACAATATATATTCCTGTTAGCAAATATATAACAACTACCGCACCTCCAACAGCCAGAATCGCTTTTCTAGGATTAATATGACCAAATGCATTTTTCAAATCATTTATAGTATTCCCACCGGTTCCTCGGAATATCTTCTTTATTATAACTGTAATTTTTCTCACAGTTCGGCCTTCTTTTCCATTTATTTTTCCAGCTAGTTTCTTCCCTTTTTCTAAGAAGCTTTCGCCTTTTTTATCTGGGGAAACTCTTTTTTTTCGTTTCCACATAGCCTGTCCTCCTCGCCTTATTTTGAACTACCACCTAGATACTTCAAGATTTCCGCCGTGGACGGTAATATCAAAGTAGTATTTCCATCTATCGTTTTTTCGTAAGTCTCCAAGGTACGGATAAATTCATAAAAATCAGGATCTTTCTGGAATGCCTCTCCATAAATTCTAATAGCTTCCGCATCACCCTCTCCCTTGATTTGTTGCTCTTTTTTATAAGCTTCAGCTAAAATAAGCTGTTGCTCTTTTTCTGCATCAGAACGTATATTTGACGCTTGTTCACTTCCTTCTGCACGATATTTTTGTGCCATCTGTTCCCGCTCTGCACTCATTCTGTCGTAGACACTTTGCTTATTTGCTTCTGGAAAATTCAATACACGAATCTGTGCGTCCACAACTTCTATTCCATAATCTGCCGCCTGATCTTTCGCATATACCACTACTTCTTCTGTCATTTTATCTAGTTCCAATTTCTGTTCATCTGTATTAACAAGCTGTTCCAGATTATATTTTCCCATTTGCACTCCTAGACTTGAAGAAAATACATCCATAAGCCGTGATTCTGCACCCACTTGATTTTTCACCGTTTTCAAGAATGCTATCGGGTCTACTATCTTCCATGTTCCATAATAATCCAATGCCACACTTTTCTTATCCAGTGTTAGTAGTTCTATAGAAGAAGTCTGATATACCTGTACCCTCTTATCAAGATACTGAACTGACTGGATAGGATCCGGAAGTTTCACTTTCAAGCCTGGATTTTCATCCACTCTTACCGGATTTCCAAACTGTGTCACTACCGCATATTGAGTAACATCCACCTTGTAAACTACAAGAGCCGCTACAAAAATTACTATTGTCAACAGACCTCCAACTATCATATGTTTAGATATTCTTTTCTTTATTTTTATCATCTCGATTACCTCCACCGTTTTTTCACATCTATTCCTCCGATTGTGTTGATGCATTCTTCTGGTTTGCAATCCATAGTTCTGCGTTATCAACATTAACACCTACTCCTAATAGCACCTTTTGTACATTTGGCAAGACCTTATCCATCGCTTCCATATACATCCGGAACTCAGTAACCCCCTTTGACTTCGCATATTCCTGCTGTCTTGCAGTGAACAGGGACGCATCTCCTTCCGCTGTACTGATTTTATTCTGTTTATAACTCTCTGCATCAGCTACCAGTTTATAAGCGTCTGCATTGGCCTGTGGAATAATCGTGTTTTTATAAGCCAATGCATCATTGATGTATATACTCTTATCTTGCCGTGCTGTTGCTAAATCCTGAAAACTTGCCATTACACTTTCCGGCGGATCTGCCTGTACAAGCTGTACATTGACAATTTCTATACCTGTACCATTCTTTTCCATCACAGCTTCCAAAAGCCCTTTTGCACTTTTTTCAATATCTGTTTTTCCTTCTGTAAGAATATAATCAATTGTACTCTTTCCTACTATTTTACGTATGCTTGTGGTTGCTCCTGACTGAATCAGCAACTCGGCATCAGATACATTCAACACATAATCCGATGTGTCATTAATCCGATAATTTACCACTAGGTTGACATTAACCAAGTTTGTATCTCCAGTCAGAAGTTCCTGTACCCCTACCTCAATCTTCTGAACATTATCTGACTTTATAATACTAACCTCTTCAAACGGAGCTGGCAGTCGATAATGAATCCCAGGCGTTACTTTTTCGTTCACAACAGCTCCAAACCTGCGAACAACTCCGGTTTCATCTAAACCCACAAAATAGATTCCGGACAAAAGATAGGCAGCGGTCAGCACACCAGCTATACCGGCAATCATCTTCTTATTTCCATGAAAACCATGCACATGTCCCATATGTACATCCGTCCTCTGTTCCATTTCTGGATGTAGCAGCATAGACAAATTAGATGTAAATATTTCATAGCCTGATATCATCAGTAATACCATTGCAACAACCGCAGAGATCTTATCCAGATCCGGCATTCCAAACAAGGAACCTACGATTCCCACTAACACAGCTATAGAGCAGTACATATCCATTTTTGAATGGTAACCATCCGCTATAAGGCTTGACGACCCTGTTTGCTCTCCTACATAAATTTTGTACCTTGCCATGAAATAATTAATTGCTACTCCGACAAAAGCTGCAGCCGCTACAAATGGCACATATTTAAGCTCTGTCTGTTCCCCGCTTAATGCATCAGACAAGATTTCTATTCCCATAATAAATATAAATACTGATACAAAAATTGCGAGTAAATGTTCCAACTTTTTAGATGCCAACCGTAGTTTTTCTGTGCCATGTCTCGCTGCCATCAGTCCGGCAAATACTACACTTGTCACGAAAACATCCGTAAATGAATGCCATGCGTTTGCCTCCAGTCCTATGCTCCCCGATATTTTTGCTAGGAAAAACCGCAGTACAATCAAAATGATATTTGCAATAAGCGTTATGAATATCGTTTTTTCCTTTCTGCCCATTTTTCTCTCCTTTCAAATGTGTCTATGTGTTATTTTTTTCTTCTTTTAGAAGTTTCTTTAATGTTCTGTTATATATTTTAAACTCCGCCTCTTCCAGCATTTTCTCTTCCATGTCCTGTATCTGCCGATCATGTTCCTGCTCTTGTAAATGACTCTTTATTCCTTCCGACAATTCCTCCAAAGATGCAAGGTTCTCCTCCATGCGATTTCTTACATAAAAAATGTAATATCCTTTATTGTAATCCAGCACTTCGCTAAATTCCCCCTTTTTCAGAGAAAAAACAACATCTGATATTTCCTGCACCATATGACCTTTATCGAAGGTACCAGAAAGCTCCCCACCGGAAGATGCAGAAGAATCCTCCGAATACTTTTTTGCCACCTCCGCAAAATCCTCTCCATCACGTACGGAAGCAAGCGCTTCATTTGCCTTTGTCAAAGCCTGCTCTTTTTTCTCCCCATTTGTTCCCTGATCAATCCAGATCATGCTCAATTCCACAGTAGCAGGCGTTGTTAAGAGTTCTTTATTTTCCTCATAATATTTTGCAATTTCTTCTTCCGTAGGCTCTTTCAAGTTTGCATCCACTTCCTCCTGATGCATGACTTGGTAAAGATACTGTATTTTCAGTTCTTCAAAATCATGTGTTTTACTGCCGTCCGAAGAAGCACCGTCCTCACTTTTTTCAAGTAAGAGTTCTTTTGCAATGATTTGCTCTACAAGTTTTTTTCTTGATTCATAAGTCAAAAGTTTCTGTCTATAAACTTCCGAGAGTTCTTTGAATTCCGTATAGAATTCACCTAAAGTGTATCGTCTGCTATGAACAGAAAAGAGCATATCATTTTTTCTTTCTGTATATTCTTTATCCATTTTTTCCAGCATAAGGGTTCCTTTGATTTTATCCGAAACCTCTGAAATAGGTTTGGTCCCGGTTGCCTGCTTTTTATCCAGCTTCAGAATACTTACCGTTCCATCTGTATTCACAATAGGATCGCTGACTTCCCCTTCCTTCATTTCCCAGATAACAGCTTTTGTACTACCGTCATCTGTCCCTTTTGTCAGAGTTCCCTTTGTCACTTTCCCTGATTGTGAAAAAGCTGTCGCCACATCTTGAAAACTTTCACCTCCTTTAATCCTACGTATCGCTTTATTCGCTATGTCAGCTTTTTCCTTAGCTATTTTAAACTCACTGTATTCAGCCTTTTCTTCCGTCCGATATTGTTCCAGGTTAACATTATAATAGTTTTTTATCTCTTCATCCGTCGGAGAGTCTATTTGTAGCACTTCAAAGTTGACTTGCAGACCTGCTGTTTTTTTCAACTCTTCAATATAATCACTTATAAAACTCTCATCTTTTTGATTCGACAATGTCTGGCGAATTTCATCCTCCACCTCTTCAAATGTCTTGCCATCAAAATCCTTCTGGTTTTTATTGTAATATTCTTGCACTTCTAGCTTTGGAATAGATTCCGGAACAATATTATCTTCATGCAAATCTGCCATATATTGCTCTACCGTAGCGTCATTCAGCAAATCCTCCATCCCATGCTGCACTTCTTCACGGTTTGTAATTCCTTTTTTCTCCGCCCAGTCATTGACAATCTTCTCTACTGCCAGCTTGGTAACCATTTGCTGATAACCGTTAAGTGAATCAATAGGATGAACTTCGCATTCCTCTGTGGAATCGCATTTTGAATGATCATATCCATGAGTTGGGCAAAAAATATGTTCCTGTTCTTTTGCTGATTCAACTTCAATAAATTGATTCAACTGATCAATAGTTATATTGTTACCGTTATATGAACCCACCACGTCAGGTTTTGGAGGTCGAGACTCAACTAAATCCGGAAGGAACTTCCACACAAGTCCACCAACGACCCAAAATATAGTCACTGCTATTCCTATAATCTTCCACCTTGTATTGCGTTTGGTTGGCGTTTTATTTAATTCAAAATCATCTAATGAATCAGATAGTACCTGCTCTATCTCTTCAAGATTAATATTTTCTATCTGAAGCGGCGTATCCTCCTGATTTCTCTGAAAGTTTTTTTCTTCATTTCTATTTGTAATATCGTCATATATTTTCTCTGCCTGTTCTTTCCCTTGTTCTTTAGATTTTTTCTTGATTCCAAGAACATGTAATAAATCAGAAACTACCGATTCCTCATTATTTTCATCCAAATTACTTTTTTTTATCTCTTGATTATTGCTGTTCTCCTGAATGTCTGGATTTCTCTCCTTATCCTCCATTTCAATCCCTCCTGTAAGCATTCGTGAAGTGTAAAAATAGTATAAATAATGAATGTGGGAATATTATGGGGAAATTATGAGGATAATATGGTAATTACGAAAAAGACTCTTAAAATGATCTATCCAAACTAAATAAAATCCCAGAATATCCTCTGGGATTTTATTATGGATTTCCATCCTCGAAATATTTCCATGACTAAAACATATGGATTCTATCGCAATATTTAATTTATGCTAAACTGCTTTTAATATATCTATAAAACTGTTCATGTAGCTGCCTCATCTCATCTGGCGCTTTCATTGAATGTTGATACATGAACATATTTCCAAATTTGCTTCTGAACACGAAACTCAATCCCATGCTCAATATAGAAACCGGTGCAAGACGAAAGAAATTCATTTTGGGCGGAGATAATTCTATTCCCAATTTATGAAGTGCTGAAAAATTACGCTGCATTTGTTTTGCAGTATAGAGCATCACTTTTCCGTCATACCCCGCCTTTTCTGGGTTGTCTGCCATATAATAAGCATCCGCAATAGGTACAACCATTGCCAAGTGACTCAATTGCCAGGCATGCATATCCTGAACAATCTGATACGGTATATTAGCTTGCTTAAAGAGAGATGCCAATTTCAACAATCTTTCCGTTTTTTCTCCCGAAATCTCAGCAAAAGTTGTTTTCTGAATAAGCCTCGGAGTAAGAGCTGCGTGAAGCACATTTTCATCAAAACTTCCGCCCGCCCCCGGAAACGCAGGAACAATTCTGCCTTTTCCACAAATTTCTTCCCAATTACTATATGGTTCCAGTGTGTTGACCATTGTAACAATATTAGGGCTACAATTATTCTTTAGCTCCCTTAATGCAATATAGACTTGATTTTCTCTGACAGGCAAAAAAATAAAGTCATATAAATCGTCATCTTCCAATTTATCAATGATCGTTAATTCCGCTTTCAGAATGCTATTATCCTTAGAGTACAGCAATCCATTTTTCTTTAGAATTTCCAGCCGCTGTCCTCTTGCGTATATGCAAACATGGTGTCCGGCATCACTGAACAATGCCGCATATAAACACCCGATAACGCCAGCTCCATAAACAAGTAATTTCATCGCACAAAAACCTCTCTAATTTTTGACCAGTTTACTTAATTCTGATTATGCTACTTAGCGTAGCAAGCAATATATCTATTATTTTGCGAGTGAACGACCAATGATATATACTCCAACAGACATCTCTCCAACAGATATCCCTGCCATTAATCTGGACAGAAAATCTGTTCCGCCAAACAACCTGGAAAAAGCGAACAATGCGATTCCCATTACTATCAACAGTATACCAAATATGTACATTTCCTGTTTTCTAGCTACTGTATCCACCCAATCATGTCTAATATTTGTTCTTCGCTAAACTCTCGAATACTACTATCCGCTTTACCATTCATTAACTCGGATATGGTAATGCCAAGCTCCTGGCATAACATTTTTCTTTTGCCCACGAGAGGTAAGTCGGAACAATCGTATTGAGCGATTGTTTTACATAGGTAATATCCTATGTAGAAATTTCACCGATTTTTTGAAACGCACTTCCGACGACCTCCGTATCGCCTATGGCAATCATTGCCCATGCATTGTCACCGAGAGCGAAGTATTTACCAACAGATAATGCACCCACAGCAGGAAAATCGCCGATTGCAATTGCACCGAGGGAAATGATGCCAAAGCTAATTGCCCAGGTTGCAAATACTTCGATGAAAAAACAGCCTGTTAACAAAATACCAAGGGCAAACATAGCGATAGAAAGCAAACATCACACCGAAAGGCAAAATTTCATATTGTGAAAATCTACCTTGAGAACTCTTTATTACAATAAGTACTTTTTTAGGATTTTCTTGTCCAATGGCAGTCGCAGCATGGTTCTCCACCAGCTAGTGTGAATTTACGAATAAATGTACTACCACTTAATTCTGCCATATCATAATCATAAGTACACATTGCCGGGCAAATCTCTGGTATATCCAACAGCTTCAACAAGTACAATATACCACAGTGGGTAAAAATAGCTGAGTAACAGTTAATGTTCCTCCCCGTTTCGTAACGAAAACACCATGTATAAGGATTTCTTTCTGACCGCCTCACACTTTCCTCACCTTGTCGTTTCAACTTTGCCTGCGCTTTTGGCGTGTACTTGCTACCCAATTTAAGGAAACACTTCATAATCATATTGTTGGTCATGGCATGATGATAAAAGTCGGTAACTTGTTCAAGGTTTGGTTTCTCTTCCAATTCCAGATATACCGATGCCAGCATTGCTGCACTCAAAATATTCGTAAGAAAAGGATCTCCTTTTTCAAATTCTGGTATATCTACTAAAATATTCTGATAGCATTTCCTGGCCTTTGCCATTACTTTTCGTGGATTCTCTTTGCTCATACGATACATTTCTCGCATAAAAGAACCCTGAAAGCACCGCCACATAGCTTGTGGCATTAGCCCATTCTTCATTTTCTTATTCCCCTCCCTTTTCTTCAAAAACTAAAATGTAACATATTCCCAGTACACTAATTCAATGATTGCTTTTTTGTTGTATTTTTCTGACAAATGCATCCTTTGTTCATCGTGACATTCTAAACGAGTTCTTTTTGGAGTTCGCATGAACAATTAAACAACCTTTTAACTAACGTTACTTCACTATATAATTCTGGCAAATACAAGTCAATAGTGTAACATAATAAACCTTCCATTTGGGCGAATATAATTTCCATTTGGGCTATTCTATTCAAAATTTAAGCACTTGTTTAATTGATTTGAATATGGTAGAATCTACTTGCACACAGATAAGAAACGAAAGGAGTCATTGTAATGTCTGCAGATATTTTGCCTCACCATCATCATAATAATCAAGAAGTAACTCAGTTGAAAACAACATTAGATAAAACAGATACTTTTCAAACTGTTGCAGATATGTTTAAGCTACTTGGGGATAGCAGCAGAATTCGTATTTACTGGTTGTTATGTCACTGCGAAGAATGTGTTATCAATATCTCTGCACTGGTTGATATGACAAGTCCAGCAGTATCGCATCACCTGCGCCAGCTAAAAGACAAAGGATTGATTGTCAGCAGGCGAGATGGAAAAGAAGTATATTATAAAGCTGCGGATACAGAGCAAAGCCATCTTCTACATCTGACGATAGAGAAAATAATGGAAATCACTTGCCCGGAATCTGCACATTTTTTGAAAGGAACAAAGTAGAATACCAGAAGATTGCTCCTCTGGTATCTTATTTATTTAATCAACGATTATTCTTTCTATCAACAAAACTATAATTAAGCTCTTTACCTATTATCCAATCGCATCTCCCCGCTCTTCTACCAAACGGTATCCGACGCTCTCTACTCTCTTTTGGAGACACTGTCTACACTCAGCCGCTTCATCACCAGTACAAATCTTATTATCGTACAATTCATACAACTTACGTTTCTCTATCGGTGACAAGTTAGGCATCACTACATTCGCTCCGACAGCAAGTCCCTTCTCTCTTCCCAGCGGATCCACCGTCCCCAATGCGGTAGTTGCCGGAAGGAGAATCTTGGGAAACATAATTCGGATAACTGCCAACAGAAACAATGTCATTTGGAAGCTTCCTACTGTTTCGCTATCATATATTGTATCATGATGAGGAATAAATGGACCAATCCCCACCATTTCGGGATGAAGTTCCTGCAAAAACACCAAATCTTTTGCAAGGTGAGACATTGTCTGTCCTGGAATTCCCACCATAAAACCAGCTCCTACCTGATATCCAAGTTCTTTCAAATTATATAGGCATTGTTTTCTATTCTTATTGCTCATGGATGTAGGATGCAGTAAATGATACAATTCTTTATCCGCTGTCTCATGCCGTAGCAGATATCGATCTGCTCCTGCATGACGAAATTTTCGATAACTCTCATATGATTTTTCTCCGATAGATAAAGTAACAGCACATTCTGGAAATTGTTTTTTAATATCTTGAATAATTTCTACTATATACGCATCTTTATACCACGGATCTTCTCCGCCCTGCAATACAAACGTGCGATACCCGAGAGCATAACCGCTCTGACAGCATGCAAGAATCTCTTCCTTAGTAAGGCGATACCGTATGATATTACAATTATCTCTCCGAATACCACAATAGTAGCAGTTATTCCTACAGTAATTGGTAAATTCTATCACCCCTCTGGTATGTACCTTATTTCCATAATATGTTTTTCTAATCTGGACCGCTTCATCTTTAAGCCTAGCAAATACTACTTCATCGTTCCAATATTCAAGTAGCTTAATATACTCTTCCTCTGTAAGACTGTGCTGTTCTAGAAATTTATCTATTACTACCATACCCGTCACCTATCTACTTCACTCGTTACTTTTACTACAAGTATAATCATCCAGAAAATTATATTTCGCACCATCCATCTG